>NZ_DBGS01000138.1:18504-80555 GCF_002295455.1 Thalassospira sp. UBA848
GATGTGCGCGCCAAGAATGATTTGCCCAATTATGGCGTGTTTGATGAAAAGCGCGTCTTTGCCGCGGGTCCGATGCCAACCCCGATCTCATTCAAGGGTATCAAGCTTGGTGTGCCGATCTGCGAAGATGTCTGGACGCCGCATGTTGTCGCCCATCTGGCCGATGCAGGGGCGGAAATCTTCCTTGTGCCGAATGGTTCACCCTTTGAAGCCGATAAAAGTGGCCTGCGCCGCAAGTTGATCGAGGATCGCGTGCGTGAAAGCCATGTTCCGATGATCTATTGCAACGAAGTCGGTGGTCAGGACGAGTTGGTCTTTGATGGCGGATCATTTGGCCTGAACGGCGATGGATCGCTTGCGGTGGCCCTGCCGGCCTTTGCCGAGGATGTGGTGGTGACCACCTGGCAACAGGCAGAAAGCGGTAAATGGCGTTGCGCGGATGACGCGCCAAAGGTTGCCTATCCCACCGGGCTGGATGCAATTTATCAGGCGCTGGTACTGGGCCTGCGCGATTATGTGAACAAGAACGGCTTCCCCGGTGTCGTCATCGGCATGTCGGGCGGAATCGACAGTGCGCTTTCGGCCGCGGTTGCGGTGGATGCGCTGGGTTCTGATCGTGTGCGTCTGGTGATGATGCCATCGCCTTATACCTCGGCCGAGAGCCTTGAGGATGCAGAGCTTTGCGCAGGCATGCTCAAGACCGGGATTGAAAGCATCAATATTGGCCCGGCCATGGACGCATTCGACGAAATGCTGGCACCTGCATTTGCTGGCCGCGATGTTGATATTACCGAGGAAAACATTCAGGCCCGTTCGCGCGGGATTATCCTGATGGGGCTTTCAAACAAGTTTGGTCACATGGTGCTGACCACCGGCAACAAGTCGGAAATGTCGGTCGGCTATGCCACGCTTTACGGCGATATGTGTGGTGGCTATTCGGTTCTGAAAGACCTTTATAAAACAACCGTGTTCAATCTGTGCCACTGGCGCAATGAGCATAAACCGGACGGGGCTGTGGGCCCGGATGGCATGGTGATCCCGGAACGGATTATTACCAAGCCGCCATCGGCCGAGCTTCGCCCGGATCAGAAAGACGAAGATAGTCTGCCGCCTTATGATGTTTTGGATGATATCCTGCATCAGATGATTGAAGGTGAGCGGTCTGTTCGCGATATCGTGGATAGCGGACACGATGAGGCAACAGTACGCCGGGTCTGGCGATTGCTGGATCGGGCGGAATACAAACGCCGTCAGGCACCCCCGGGGGTCAAGATCACCCCGCGCGCCTTTGGCCGTGACCGTCGCTATCCGATTACCAATGGTTTCACGAACCTTGTTACGTGATTGAAAAGTTTGAAATGACAAAACCTGTTCTGCGATTTGCCCCCAGCCCGACCGGGCTTCTTCACGTCGGTAACGCCCGTGTGGCGCTGATGAACTGGCTTTATGCCCGGAAATCAGGCGGGAAATTCATCCTGCGCTTTGACGATACCGATCCGGCGCGCTCAAAGGACGAATATGTCGACGCGATCCGTGAAGACCTTGCATGGCTTGGTATCGACTGGGATCAGGAAGAACGTCAAAGTTTGCGTCTGGACAAATATGACGCAGCGATTGACGACCTGAAAAAGCGTGAACTGCTATATCCGTGCTACGAGACGGAAGGTGAGCTGAACTGGAAACGCAAGGCGGCCCGCCAGCGTCACCAGCCGTTCATCTATGACCGCAAGGCATTGACCCTTAGCGATGAAGAAATTGCCGCCCTTGAGGCCGAAGGCCGCAAGCCGCATTGGCGTTTCCTTCTGACCGATGGTTTGGTTGAGTGGGACGATTTGACACGCGGTGTATGCTCGTTCGATACCGAACATGTGTCTGACCCGGTCCTGATCCGTGAAGATGGCTCGTTGCTTTATATGCTGGGCTCGGTGGTCGATGACCTTGAAATGGGGGTTACCCACATCATTCGCGGCGAAGACCATGTGACCAACACCGTATCGCAGATCTTGCTGTATCTTGCCCTTGGTGGAAAGCCGGGCGCGCTTGAGTTCGCCCATATGCCGCTTTTGGCGGGGCCGGGTGGTTCGCAGCTTTCAAAACGTCTGGGCAGTCTTTCACTGCGCGAGTTGCGTAATGACGGGTTTGAGGTCGAGGCGCTTGTTGGTCTTCTGACCGGCCTTGGTGCATCCGACAAGATTGAGCCGGCGAACCTTTCCCAAGTGCTCGAGAAATTCGATCTGGATCATTATGGCCGCTCCACGCCGAAATTTGATCCGGCCGAACTGGCAAGCCTCAATGAAAAAGTCATTCACGACATGTCGTTTGAGGCTGCCAAGCCAAAGCTTGAAGCCGCAGGCATGGCAGATGCCGACGAGATGTTCTGGAATGCGGTGCGCGGCAATTGCTGGCGCGTGGCAGAGGCACTGGAATGGTGGGATGTGATCCACAAAAACGTCATTCCGGAAATTGATGCCGAGGATGCCGAGTTCCTGAAAAAGGCCGCCGATATGCTGCCGGAAGGCGAGCTTGACGGCACCAGCTGGAAAACCTGGACCACAGCACTTAAGGAAGAAACCGGGCGCAAGGGCAAGCAGCTTTTCATGCCGCTGCGCAAGGCGCTGACGGCGCGCGAACATGGTCCGGAAATGTCGACGATGCTGGTTCTGATCGGGTCTGAAAAGGCACGTGACCGGTTGTGTGGGAAGGCGGTCTAAGCATCTGCTTTGATCGCCGGAAAATGCACGCATTTGACCCGATAACACAGCCAAACGGACGTTTGAAATGACCAAAACCCTTCGTATTTTTGATACGCTCACACGTGAAAAGCAGGTGTTCGAGCCGATTGACCCTGATCACGTGCGCCTCTATGTCTGCGGGCCGACGGTGTATGACTATGCCCATGTCGGCAATGCGCGCCCTGTGGTGGTGTTTGATACGCTGGTGCGCGTGCTGCGCCATATCTATCCCAAGGTGACCTATGTGCGGAATGTCACGGACGTGGATGACAAGATCAACGCGCGTGCCAAGGAAAGCGGCGAGCCGATTTCCGAAATCACCAAACGCACCCATCAGGCCTATCTGGAAGATATGGGCGCGCTTAATGCCGCCAAGCCCGATATCGAACCGCGTGCGACCGAACATATCGCGGAAATGATCGCCATGTGCGAAAGCCTGATCGAGCAGGGCTTTGCCTATGCCGCCGAGGGCCATGTGCTGTTTTCGGTCGAGGCGTTTGATGATTATGGCAAGCTGTCGCGTCGTGATCGCAAGGAAATGATCGCCGGTGCGCGGGTGGAAGTCGCCCCCTATAAAAAGGATCCGGCAGATTTCGTCCTGTGGAAACCGTCCAGTGATGATATTCCGGGTTGGGATAGCCCGTGGGGCCGTGGTCGTCCGGGCTGGCATATTGAATGCTCGGCTATGTCGACGCGTTATCTGGGTGAAAACTTTGACATCCATGGCGGTGGCTCGGATCTGGTGTTCCCGCACCATGAAAACGAACTGGCGCAGAGCTGCTGCGCGAATAAGGGTTCGAGCTACGCCAAATACTGGATGCATAACGGCCATCTGATGGTCGAAGGCGAAAAGATGTCCAAATCATTGGGCAACTTTGTCACCGTGCATGAGCTGCTTGAAAAATGGCCGGGTGAGGCGATCCGTCTGGCGATGATGGGAACCCATTACCATCAGCCGATCAACTGGACCGAAGAAAACCTGCGTCAGGCCAAAGAGGCACTTGATCGGTTCTATACAGCCTTGCGCCAAAGTGCAGATGTCACGCCCGAAGCGATGCCGGTACCGCGTGCGGTACTTGATGCGCTGTGTGATGACCTCAATACGCCGCTGGCGATTTCGGAATTCCATAACCTTGTGACCAAGTTCAACAAGGCGGAAAAGAAGTTTGAACGCTCTGAGGCAAAGGGTGAAATCCTTGCCGCGGCCAAGCTTCTGGGCATTCTTGAAGGTGACCCCGAAGCCTGGTTCACCGGATCAGCCGATGAAGACGAGGCCGCCGAGATCGAAGGGCTGATCGCCCAGCGTGCGGACGCCAAGAAGAACAAGGATTTCGCAACGGCGGACAAAATCCGAGATGACCTTCTGGCGCGCGGCATCCTCCTTGAAGATTTCAAGGAAGGCACAAGCTGGAAGCGTGTGTAAGCGCGATTTTTCGCAAAATCAGGAAGGGCCGCAGCTTCAAACTGCGGCCCTTTTTCTTTGCTTGACCTCACAGGGGCTTAATCCTGCCGTGCATCCAGTTCATCAAACACTTCGCGTGCGGCATTAAGGCCATTTATCGCAGCAGGCAGCCCGCCATAGACAGCCATTTGCCAGATGGCTTCGACGACTTCGCTGCGCGCTGCACCCGCAGACAGGGTGTGATGAATATTGATTTTAAGCTGTGGGGATGTCTGGCCACCAAGAACCGTCAGAGCCGAAATCGTGCAGAGTTGACGGGTTTTAAGATCAAGACCGGGCCGGGCGTAATGGCGTCCATAAGCCCATTCAATCAGGCTTTCGGCAAAATCCGGCACAAGGTCATCGTACTTTTCGGCAAGCTGCCCTTCGAGCGGTGGGTTAAGGCGCGCAACGATATCGCGGCCTTTTTCAAGGGCGCTGGTATTGTCTGTGGCGTTGTGGGCAGAACTGTTCATCGGGATGCTCCGTTACATTTGGCGGCCGTATCGTAAGTGGCGATTTTGGCATCAAGCACATCCAGTGTTTCGCTTAGACTGACGACACGTTTGGCCAGATCGTCGCGATAGGTCCGAAGCAATTCCCGACGTTCGGAAATCGTACCGTCGCCAAGTGCGCGCAGTTCGGCATATCGCACCCGATCACGGATCGGCATGCCGATTTGTTTCAGGCGTTCGACAAATTCCAGCCAGACCAGAACGTCCGGGCCATACACGCGTCGCCCACCGGCATCACGCAAGGCTTCCGGCAACAAACCGATCTTTTCGTAATATCGAAGCGTATGAACACTAAAGCCCGTCTTTTCAGCCACTTCACCAATCATCATGACGGCCGCCATCGTTTGAAAGGGGTATGCAGTCCCGTGTGAAGCTAGGTGATAGAGTGCACTCCAGGTCAAGCATTAATCGGTCATGCGTTTCGAGATGTCGGGATATGGAGTGGTCAGCAAATTGCATTGCCGAAATTAGCTGGGCAGATTTTTGCCAGATTTCTGTTTGAGTATGGTGGCCAACCACAAGGATAGAGCGAACCATGTCAGATTTTGATCGTCGGAAGTTCCTGAAATCGACCGGGGCGGTTGCCGCCCTTGGGGGCCTTGGTGTGTTCGGTTTGGGGACAAACAGGCACGCATTCGCGCAATCGGATGCGGCAACTGACCAGCCCGAGGTGATCCAGAAAACGATCCCCTCGACGGGCGAGACAATTCCCGCGGTCGGGCTGGGCAGCTGGATTACGTTTAACGTCGGCAATGACATTGAATTACGTAAACAGTGTGCAGATGTGATGTCCGCCTTCTTCAGGTCCGGCGGGCGTATGATCGACAGTTCCCCGATGTATGGTTCTGCGCAGGACGTTATCGGATATGGGCTTGATGCACTGGGTGCACACAACAAGGTGTTTTCGACCGACAAGGTTTGGACATCGGGTGATGGCGCCAGCCAAATCACAGAAACATCCGAACGCTGGAAAGTGCAGAAGTTTGACCTTTTGCAGGTCCACAACCTGCTTGGCATTAACGAGAACTTGCCGCTTCTGTTTCGCATGAAGGATGCGGGGCAGTTGCGTTATGTGGGTGTCACGACGTCGCACGGTCGGCGTACCGAAGATCTGATTGCCGTGATGAAGAACGAGCGCCTTGATTTCGTGCAGGTGACCTATAACCCGGTAGATCGCAAGGTCGAGGACTACCTGTTACCGCTGGCCTATGATCGTGGCATTGCCGTGATCATTAATCGCCCGTTTCGCGGTGGGAGCCTGCCCGAACGACTGGAAGGCGAACCCTTGCCCGAGTTCGCCCGCGAACTTGAAGTCAAAAGCTGGGCACAACTGATCCTGAAATACCTTATCTCCCATCCAGCGGTGACCTGTCCGATTCCGGCCACCACCAAACCGGCCCATGCGATGGAAAACATGGCAGCTGCAACCGGGGCGCTGCCAGATGAAAAGATGCGTGAACAAATCGCGGCCGTGATCGGCGTTCTGGTTTGAGCAAGGCAAGTGTGGGGCAAACGGCATGAGTGAATGGTGGGATTACGGACTGGCAGATTTGCTGTTGTTTTCGCCGCGGGTGTATTACCGGCTGTTTGAAATTATGAATACGACCTGGTGGCTGGTGGTTGTCAGTGCGCTGGTTGCCGGGGTGATTGCATCGGGTCTGGCACTTCGGCATGGATTTCGTGGCAACCGGGTTATTTTGGTTTTGCTGGCACTGGTCTGGGCATGGTGCGGTTATGGGTTCCTGTGGCAGTATTACAGGCCGATCAACTGGGCCATTCCGTATCTGTTGCCGGGCTTTGCCCTGCAAGTCGTTTTGTTTGCCATCTTTGCCGCACGTCCTTTGCCGCTTCGATTTGGTTGGCGGGGTGACTTTTCAAGCTATGTTGGTCTGACGTTGGTCGCCTGTGCGCTAATTGCCTTTCCGTTTGTTGGCCTGATTGAGGGGCGCGATCTGTTGCAGGCCGAACTGTTTGGTAGTGCGGCTGATCCGACAGCACTTGGCACATTGGGCTTTGTGCTTTTGTCGCGCGGAACGTGGCGCTGGGCGTTGTTGCCTGTACCGTTGCTGTGGTGCGTGATATCGGCGGGCACGCTTTGGGTGATGGATCAACAAGTGGCTTTCGTGATGCTGGCGGCGGTCTGGGTCACCGTTTTCTGCGGTTGGCTGGACCTTAAAAACGGTGTCACCACCAAGCGCCTGACAGAGGCAGAAATCAAAGACCCGGCCTCCTGAAGTAAAAAAATCACTTCACGCAGAAAAAAGTCTGGAAACCACCGTCAATCGGTGGTTTCGTAACTTTTGCTGAAACAAGTCGTTTGTCTGGATCACCCTGCATCAGACCAATGCGCGGTAAGCAAATTCAGAAATGACTTTTCGGTAATCCCCAAGCGTGAAAGGGCGAGCCATGATCCAGGTTTTAACCAGTGTCTGGGCACTTCTTATTGGCGTTGTCCTGATTATGCTGGGCAATGGCATGCATTTTACCCTGATTGGCCTGCGTGGCGGGATTGAGGGGTTTTCCTCGGCCGAGCTTGCAATTGTGACATCGGGTTACTTCGCCGGGTTCCTTGCGGGCGCACGTATTACACCAAGAATGATCAAACGCGTTGGTCATGTGCGTGTCTTTGCCGCGTTGGGTAGCTTTACCTCTGCCGGTTTGATTGCATTGCCGCTGATTGCAGAACCCTGGGCATGGACCCTGTTGCGTGTGCTTCTGGGGTTTTGCATGTCGGGGATTTACGTCACCGCGGAAAGCTGGCTGAATGATTCGTCGACCAACGAAACACGTGGCAAGGTTCTGTCAGCCTATATGATTGCCCAGACGCTGGGCATTATCGGTGCGCAGGGTCTCTTGACGTTTGGGGATGCAGCAAATTCCGCCCTGTTTATTGTGGCATCGATTCTGGTTTCGATTTCCTTTGCACCGATCCTGCTTTCGGCAACCTCGGTTCCAATGACCGAAGCAGCCCGACCGATGGGGCTTAAAGAGCTTTTCTCCGGATCACCCCTGAGTACGGTGGGTATCTTCCTTCTGGGGTGCGTTTATGCAATCCAAACCGGTATGGCGGCGGTTTTCGGCACCCAGATTGACATGACGGCCGGCCAAATCGCGACTTTTGTTGCGATGCTGTTTGCCGGTGCGTTGCTATTTCAATACCCGATTGGCTGGCTGTCGGACCGTATGGATCGACGCAAGCTGATCTTTGGGGCGTCCATGGTGGCGATGGCAGCCTGTATTCTGGGCTGGGTATCAGGAGATAATCTTGTCTTCATGCTGTGCGCAGCCTTTGTAGCCGGTGGCATGACGACACCGCTTTATGCGCTGTTTCTGGCCTACACCAACGACTTCCTGCCGCTTGAAGATATGCCGGCAGCGTCAGGCGGTCTGGTGCTGACATTCGGGGTCGGCGCGATCCTGGGGCCGCTTCTGGCCGGTTGGTCGATGGAGCATCTTGGTCCAAGGACTTTTTGGCTGGTGCTTGCCATGACATTTGCTGTGATTTCGGTTTATGCGCTTTATCGCATGACGCGCCGTGAGGCGCTGCCGGTCGAAGAAACGGAAAGCTATGTCAGCGTCCTGCCGACGGCATCGCCCATGGCGGTTGAAACCGCCGGTGTCTGGGCAGCAGAACAGGCAGAAGCCGAGGCGGAGGCCGCCGCAGAAGAAGCCGCTGCAGAAGAAGCAGAGGCCGAGGCTGCAGCTGAAACTGAAGCAAAAGAAAAAGCCGATACTGCAAAGGATGAACCGCCCAAGGTTTAAGCCTTGGGTGGTTGCCCTAGCGGTTAAACAGCAATCTGATCCCGACAGCCGCGAAGAACACGCCAAGCAATCCATTGATCCAGCTTGCCGCCCGACGATAAATCGAAATGGCCGGGGCAGTGGAGAACGCCGTTGCGTAAAGCAGGTGTGTGCTCGTGGAAATCAGGCCGCAGCCAATGACAATTGCAGCCCCGACCCAAAGCGGGGCGCCTTCCTGAAAGCCGATGGAAATGATGGCGATCCAGGTCAGGATAGCCTTCGGGTTTGTAAGGTGCAGACCCAAGCCACGGAAGTAATATCCACGACCAGAGATTTGAGCAGCGTCAATGGCTGCGGCGGATGTTTGTGCGCTTGGAGCTTTGCGAAAAGCCGTGCGAAACGCGCGGTAAGACATCCACAGCAAATAAAGCCCGCCAAAAATCCGGATGGCCGTCATGGCATCGGCATATGTCGCCAAAACAGCCGACAAACCGGTCAGGGTCAGAAGGCCGATGGAAAAGGAACCGGTTCCGATGCCAAGGGCAAAATGTTGTCCGGCACGGCGGCCCTGATCAAGGGAGACGCCCATCAAACCCAAAAGGGCGGGGCCGGGGCTGATGAGACCGACCAGCAAGGCGGCATAAGACAGCAATATTCCGGGCAGATATTGCCCGATTTCGGCAAAACTGATCATGGGGCGTTTCCTTTGGTGGTGGCAGGAGTAGCCGAGGGTCCAAACTCATTCAAATGACCGTTCCGGTCTCCCGGATTTGTGCGGATATGCGAAGCAAAATTGCAGGAAGATGCACATCTTTCAAGATTTTGCGACAACGTAGCCCGTGCAAATCCGGGAGATCCAAAGGACAACTGATATGAAAGAAAGCCTCTGCGTCAAATCCCTTGATTGGGGATCCCCCCAATCTGTGGGCTTTTCCTTGTTTTTTCTTTCATATCAATTGCCGGAGCGATCATTTGAATGAGTTTGGACCCTGGATCGGGAATGGATGTCTGTCGAGTTCAACGAAAAAGCCCGATCCAATGGACCGGGCTTTGATCGTTTGTCTGTTTGGCGCCAAAATCAGGCGTCGTTTTGTGCTTCGGCAAGGATTTCATCACCCTGACGCGCGATTTCCGACAGAGCCTGTTCGAATACCTCTGGCGGGTGGCCGCCGGAAATGGCGAATTTGCCGTTCACCACGTAGGTTGGGACAGAACTGATACCGGCATCACCAAACTCGTCTTCCTCGGCGCGGACTTCCTTGGCGAATTCGTCGCTGGCAAGGATTTCGGCGGCGCGTTCCGACGAAAGGCCAACTTCCTCGACTGCGCGTTTCAAAACACCATGGTCGGCGGTGTTGTCTCCGCCCTGGAAGTAGGCGGCAAAAAGATTGAGTTTAAGCGCGGTCTGTTGTCCGTATTCGCCTTCCTTGCCCGCCCAGTACAGCAAACGGTGGGCGTCAAAGGTGTTATAGATGCGGGAATCAGATCCGAAATGAATCGGGAAGCCGACATTTTCACCCATCATGGTGATGCGGGCGCGGTTGTCTGCACTTTGATCTGCCGTCAGGCCGTACTTTTCGCTGATATGTTCGGAAAGGTCCTGACCTTCTGGCGGCATATCACGGTTTAGTTCAAACGGATGCCAGCGCAGTGTGACGTCAATTTCACCGTCAAGACGGCTGATGGCATCTTCGAGGTTTTTATAACCGATGATGCACCACGGGCAGACCACGTCCGAAACAATGTCGATCTGCATGGGAATGGCTTTGGTCATTGGATTAGGATTGCCTTGGGTTATGTAACGTTATCGCTACCCCAACACATAATCGACATGGCGTCAAACGCAAGGAAAAGGCTGGTCGGGCCGTCCTGGAAAGTCATTTCATCAGTTTTTGCTGATTTTCGCGTTCAGATCGTCGATCAGATGATCAATTATACTGCCGACGGGCATTGTCGACCATGTATTCGGCAAAGGTTTCAAGGATCGGGCAAGACCAGTCCGCGCGGGTCAATTCCCCGTCACGTTCCCAATCGCCATACCAGCGTTCATCAATATCGCGGAAAATGGTGTAGCGGGCAAAGCGATCCGACGCGGTCCAACAGTTCCGACCGGTACGTTCCCAAGTCAGGCCGGCTAGCATCATGATGTCAACGCTGGTGGAGGCGTTTTTTACCATTTTTGTTGTCCTCGGACATCGCGCGATCGCTATTGATGTTGATGGTGGGCAGGCCTTCGATCACGCCGCCTATGATATGCAACTAAAGATAAGCACCGACTGGTGGGGGTTACAATCATTCAAGGGGACAGGTTCGCTATCCTAAAGGTGAGTAATTTGTTGAAATAGAGTGGAAATTGTCCCAAAGGCGGCAATTCGCGTAATGCTGTTGCGCTGATGACTGTTTTGCGGCAATTTGCCAGACCCGCAAAACACATGGGACCATGAGGCTTGCGGACAGAACAGTGGCGGCAAAACGAACGGCCGTCACAGAGAGACTATCGATCAGTTGGAATGAAAATGTCAGACAAGCGCGTCTATCTCTATGACAGTACCTTGCGCGATGGGCAGCAGACCCAGGGCGTGGATTTTTCGGCCGCGGACAAAACCGCGATTGCCAAGGCACTGGACGAACTGTCGATTGACTATATTGAAGGCGGTTGGCCAGGGGCGAACCCGACGGATGATGCATTCTTTGCCAATCCGCCCAAACTGAAAAATTCCAAACTGACAGCCTTTGGCATGACCCGACGCGCTGGCCGTTCGGCGTCAAACGATCCGGGGCTGACCAGCCTGGCGCAGAATGCGCCGATTGTTTGCATGGTCGGCAAAAGCTGGGATTTTCAGGTGACCGAGGCGCTTGGGATCGAGCTTGATGAAAACCTTGCGATGATCTCGGACTCAATAGCGCATCTGAAATCCAAGGTTTCCGAAGTGATGTTCGATGCCGAGCATTTCTTTGATGGTTACAAGGCCAACCGCGACTATGCGTTGTCTGCGATCACGTCGGCCTATGAGGCCGGGGCACGCTGGGTTGTCTTGTGTGACACCAATGGCGGCACACTGCCTGACGAGATTTTTGACATTGTTACCGATGTTTGCAGCCAGATCCCCGGAACCCATGTCGGCATTCATTGCCACAATGATACGGAAAACGCGGTTGCGAACTCCTTGGCCGCGGTGCGTGCCGGTGCACGTCAGGTACAAGGTACGTTAAATGGCCTTGGCGAGCGGTGTGGCAATGCCAACCTGATTTCGATCATTCCGACCCTGATGCTCAAGATGGGATATGATGTTGGCATTTCCCACGACCAGCTGAGCAGCCTTCGCCGGATTTCGCACATCCTTGACGAGCGCCTTAACCGCGAGCCATTGCGTCAGGCGGCCTATGTTGGCGACAGCGCCTTTGCCCATAAGGGCGGTTTGCATGTTTCCGCAGTCGAAAAGAACCCGACCTGTTACGAGCATGTCGAACCGCATCTGGTCGGCAACCAGCGCCATATTCTGGTGTCCGATCAGGCGGGGCGGTCCAATATCCTTGCGCGTTTCCGCGAGATCGGGGTCGATGTTGATCCGAAATCAGAAGCGATCGGCAAGCTGGTTGAAACCGTCAAACAACGCGAATTTGATGGCTATGCCTATGACGGGGCAGAGGCCAGCTTTGAGTTGCTCGCACGCAAGGCGATGGGCGAGCTCGATCGTTATTTCCGCGTGACGTCGTTCCGCGTGATTGATGAACGCCGCTGGGTCGATGAACAGGACGAGCAGGTCATCACCATGAGTGAGGCCACCGTCAAGGTCGTGGTCGGCGATGATCAGTTCATGTCGGTTGCCGAAGGTAACGGCCCGGTTAACGCCCTTGATGCTGCCCTTCGTAAAGTCCTTTTGACGGTGCCGGAATACCGCGAAGCGGTCGAACAGATTGAACTGATCGATTACAAGGTCCGCATTATAACCCGCGGCGATGGCACGCGTGCGGTGACCCGCGTCATGATCGAAAGCCGTGACGCAGAGGGCAATTACTGGGCAACGGTTGGGGTTTCAACCAACATTATCGAGGCGTCCTATAACGCGCTTCGGGATTCCATTACCTATAAGCTGTTCAAGTCCGGGGTACGCAGCCAGCACGCCTGATGCTGTGATCGGATATCAGCCAAATAGATGCAGCCGGGCCATATCAAGGTCCGGCTGTTTTCGTGACGGATAAGGAGACTTAAATCTGGAGGCTGGCGCGAACGGTTGGCTTTTGCTAAGTAAGCGCCAATATGGACGGAGGATGCCCGACCATACCTTCATCTGACGACCGGAGAATAGCGCGATGAGCGAGCCCATCGGCAGTGCCAAGCCTGAAACAGGCGGGATTGCCAATCCACCCGTGATCATTCTGATCGAACCGCAGCTTGGCGATAATATCGGCAAGGCCGCGCGCGCGATGCTTAATTGTGGTCTGGTGGATTTGCGTCTGGTGCGTCCGCGCGATGGCTGGCCGAATGAACGGGCAACTGCCAATGCATCGGGTGCCGATATCGTCATCGACAACACCAAGGTGTTTGAGCGCGAAGAAGATGCGCTGGCCGATCTGAACCGTGTCTACGTTACCACCGCCCGAACGCGCGACGCGATCAAGCCGGTCTTTACGCCCAAGGGGCTGGCACCGGAAATGCGTGCTGTGATCGGGCGCGGTGAGAAGGTCGGCGTGATGTTCGGCCCGGAACGCACGGGCGTTCGCAACGAACATATCGCGATGGGGGATGCGGTTGTGACCGTGCCGCTTAATCCCGGTTTCACGTCGCTTAACCTGGCCCAGGCGGTTTTGTTGATCGGGTATGAATGGTGGCAGGCGGGCGTTGATGTGCCGGACTATCAGTTGATGATGGCCGATACGTTCCCGGCGACCAAGAATGATATGGAACGCCTTTTCGCCCATCTTGAGAGCGAACTTGATGAATCGGGGTTCTTTCGCGTGGCGGAAAAACGCCCCGGCATGGCGCGCAATATTCGCAACATCTTTAACCGTGCCAACCTGACCCATCAGGAAGTGCAGACGCTGCGCGGTATGATCGTTGCCATGCGGGGCGGCAAGCATAAACCAAAGGACTGATTTTTCAGTTGGTTGGCAGGTGCCGGTTTCATTACGCGCCGTCGCGGCCAAAGTCGGCAGAAATGCAGGGCTTCCATACCGTATGGCGGGCGCGATTAATGTTTGACTCTTGAACAATCATCTCTATATTGCGCCTCACTTCCGAGAAAGTGGGTCGAAACATGTGGTTTCGTCCCCGTTCCGCATGTCCGGGCCAAATGCTGGTTCTGGCGGCTGGAAACTATCGGGACAATAAGTGATCTTAAAAAAGAGAGTTACAAAATGTCGAAACGTATTGCTGCAAAGCATAAGATTGACCGCCGCCTTGGTGTGAACCTTTGGGGCCGTGCAAAATCGCCGCTGAACAAGCGCGAATATGCACCGGGCATGCATGGTGCTACCCGCCGTAAGAAGCCGACCGACTATGGTACCCAGCTGTTTGCGAAACAGCAGCTCAAAGGCTACTACGGCTCGATCTCTGAAAAACAGTTCCTGCGCTACTACAAAGAAGCGTCCCGTCGTCCGGGCGATACCTCCGAGCATCTGGTTGGTATTCTTGAGCAGCGCCTTGATGCGGTTATCTACCGCATGAAATTCGTTCCGACCGTGTTCGCTGCACGTCAGTTCGTTAACCACGGCCACATTCTTGTCAACGGCAAGAAAGTAACCATCCCGTCCTACCTTGTTAAAGAAGGTGACGTTGTCGAAGTGAAACCTGCTTCGCGCGAAATCCCGATGGTGATGGAAGCTGCCAACCTGAACGAACGTGACGTTCCGGAATACATGGACGTTGACGCGAAGGCCTTCAAAGGCACCTTCGTTCGCGTACCGAAATTCGCAGAAATTCCGTACCCGGTTCAGATGCAGCCGAACCTGGTCATCGAATTCTACTCGCGTTGATCCTTACGGATTTCGCGACGAACCGATACGAAGACGCCCGCTGGAAACAGCGGGCGTTTTTTGTTTGTCTGCATATTGCAAAATGCCGGTATCAGGCAGGTGGTTTGTTGATCTGCTCGGACGCCTGTTGGGCGGCAGCAGCCATAGCTTCCTGTTTTTGTTCCGGTGTGGCGTCGGCGGGCACGGCGACCTTGACGTCGCGGGACGCCATCTGGATGCCGTTTTCCTTGAACATGGCGAGAACCCGCTGATAGACGGTTTTGCGGATCATGAACTGTTCACCGGGTTTCGAGGTGTATTTAAGTCCGATCACCATGTTGAATTCTTCCATGCGGCGCACGCCCTGGGATTTCAGCGGTTCGATGAAGCTGTCCCCGATCAGCGGATCTTCCAGAAGCTCTGCGGCCAGTTTTTTGACCAGCTTCTTGATCTTGTTGACGTCCGTCTCAAATGGCACGCGGAATTCAAGCTTCACAATCACCCAGTCGCGGCTGTGGTTGACGATGGATTTGATTTCGCCAAATGGGACGGTCTGAAGCGGGCCGCGGTGATGGCGCAACTGCATGGAACGGATAGAGATGTTTTCGACCCGACCGCGCAGATTTTCGACTTCGATATATTCCCCCAGCCGAAACGCATCATCGAGCAGGAAGAACACCCCCGCCACCACGTCGCGCACAAGCGCCTGACTGCCAAAGCCAAGCGCCAGACCGACAACACCGGCACCGGCGATCAGCGGACCGATATCAACGCCGAGCGACGACAAGGTGACCATTGCCACCATGATGACAATCACGGTCAGGGCAAAGTTCTTAAGCAATGGCAAAAGGGTTTCGACCCGTGACAGGCCCGATCCACCGCCTTCGTCCCCGGCATTGCCCTGGTTGGAGGCATTCATGCGTTCATCAAGGAAGGTCTTGATCAGCGACCAGATCAGGTCTGCGATCAGCAGGATCATGATGATTTCGGTCGAGCTATCAATAATCCGCGCGACGATACCGGCATCATCGGCCTGTGCAAGGCGGTCAAAGCCCCAGATGCGCCACATGCTTGCCAGAACAAACACCAGTGCCAGAAGCCGCACACCGCGTTTGAGGACCTTGGTAAAGACCGGTGTCTTGGGTTTGACGGGTTCGAACTCCTCGTGATTTTCAAGGGCGATGGCTTCTAAACGTGCATTATGTTCGGTGGCTTCCTGCTCGGCCACCTGCAATTTCTTGCGATGCTGGCTTTCGATAATGTTGCGGAATACGACATCAAACAGGCAGGCAATACCAATGGCCAGAAGCGCCTTGAGGATGCGTTCGGCACCAATGACCGCCACGCCGCCAACAAGGATGAACCAGCTACAGACAATCACCGGCCACAGGCGGGCCATGGATGTTGGCAGGGCCATTTTCTCTACGTCCGTGCTTGAGACATGGCTGGCAAAGAACCGACCCAGCGAGACAGTCGCAAAACAAAAGGCGAGGACGGAAATCACCACCGCAGCGTCAAACAGGATAATATCACCGGCAACCATGGTCGGGGCGGCCCGAAAGACGCCCGCAAGTGCAAAGGCAAACAGAGAAATTCCAGCAGCCCAGGTCAGGTTCGTGGTGAGGGCCCTGGCTGCAACCGGATCGACATTGATCATACGAAGGCCTTCGGCCTTGGGCGCAAACAGGAATTGCAGCACGATGATCAGGAAACGAAGCGCGAAGAACGCCATCAAAAGCGACATAACGGCCGCCTTCATGATTTCCGGCCAATCGAACATCATGAAGGTGCCAAGCGATCCGATGGCAAAGACAAACAACGAGAGCAGCGACAATACGCTGAGCCCGGCAATATGTTTGAGGCGTTCGGTAAAGGTCTGTGGTGTGCGCGATTCAAGATAGGCACACATCGGGGCCGACAGTCTGCGATAGATCAGCTCTGCAAGGATGCCGACACCCACGAAGATAACGGTAAACAGCAAGATCCGCATCAAACCGCTTTTGCCAAAATCGCTTGAAAGCAGATCAAGGGTTGCAACGAATTCACCCGGGAAAGCATCAAAGCCGGCAAGTGTTTGGGCAATACGCGCCTGTGTTCGGTCCATTCCTTCTTCAAGGAAGCCATAATAGCTGAAGGTCTCTGCAACGACATTATCCTCGCCTGACGTGGCGGCTTCCGTCGTTGTGGTGTCGTCGCTTCCCATCGTGGCAACAGCCGCCATCTGCGCCTGAGCAGGCATTGCGGGCGCAATGACAAACAGCGCAAAAAGCCAAATGGCAAAACATGCCATTGTTTTGATTGATGGTTTCATGCCGGTGACTTCCCCTTTGGCGCAATCGATAGCGTGCATTAAAGATGGGGAAGTCCAAAGAAACCATCAAGAAATAGTTTTGCTGCGTCCGGGAAATGATCGCTATGGGGGTGGCGTTTCATCTGGCAGAAACAAAAAACGCGCTGGCGGGTGACCCGCACAGCGCGTTTGCATGGTGGGAATTGCGTGCGCGTTAAGCGGCAGCAACGCCCTTGTCTTTAAGGTGCTGGGACAGTTCGCCGCTGGCAGCCATTTCGCGCACGATATCGCAACCACCAAGGAACTCGCCCTTGACGTAAAGCTGCGGAATGGTCGGCCAGTTCGAGAAATCCTTGATGCCCTGACGGATGGCCGGATCGACCAGCACGTTCACGTCCTTGAACGGAACGCCAAGTTCGGCCAGTACCTGCACAACAGCAGCAGAGAAGCCGCACTGCGGGAACATTGCGGTCCCTTTCATGAACAGGACGACGTCATTGTCATCGACGTCTTTCTGGATGCGCTCGAAAACCGGGTTGTCGGTCATAATGATTGTCCTTGGCTTTGGGCGGCATGGTTGGGGCCGCAAATTCGGGTAAAACTTTTATGGGCGAAGATATGGCTGGAACCTGCGGTTCTGTCAACTCTTGGCACGATTTTGCCGCGCGGTGCGCAGGTTATCCCAGGTGAAAATGCCCAGGCCGAACCACACCAGCGCATAGGTGATCATGTGGGCCTCGGTAAATATCTCGCCGAAAATCAGAACCGCGACAAAGAACTGTATGGTCGGATTAAGATATTGCATCAATCCAAGGGCTGAGAATTTCATGTTGCGTGCCGCAAAGGCAAACAACACCAGCGGGGCTGTCGTGCAAACCCCAAGCCCGATCAGAAGCGCATCCTCGACCCGTCCGATATGCCCGAAGGTCATATCACCCTGATAGGTCAGCCAGCCAAGATACCCCAACGCAAACGGGGTCAGAAGAATACATTCAACAAAAAGACCGGCGATCGGGTCGGCCGGGACGAATTTGCGAATCACACCGTAAAAGCCAAACAAGGTCGAAAGTCCGACGGCAACCCAGGGCATATCGCCATAAAAAACCAGAAGGTTCAGAACCCCGGCCGTACAGATCAAAACGGAAAGGATCTGTATGCGGTTAAGTTTTTCGGCAAAAAAAATCCGACCGAGGATCAGCATGATCAACGGCATGATGTAATAGCCAAGGCTGGCTTCAAGGGCGTGCGCGCTATTGACCGCCCAGATATAAAGCAACCAGTTGCCGGCAACCAACAGGCTTGAAAGGAACAGAAGCCCGATGGTGCGGGCCGACGAAATCAGTTCCCACAGCTTGTTGCGCCGTCCCAGCGCAAAGACCAGCAGCAAGGTCAGGATGGCAGACCAGACAATCCGGTGTGACAGGATTTCAAGCGGGGTGGCAAAGGCGACCTGCTTGAAATAAAGGCCAAAGAAGCCCCAGAAGATAAAGGCACCAAGCCCGGCGAGGGGGCCGGGACCGATCAATGCCGGTTTTTCCTGTGAAGACATGGGGCAGGACCTAACGTAAAGCGATGGTCAGTTAATGGGGCTGTGACCGGCCGCTACGTCTTGGACCAGTTCAGTATCATCTGAAAGCAAGTCGGGGCCGAGATTAAGTCGGCCCTCGAAAAAGTCTTGTCTGGCAAGGCGGGTTCGTGGTGGCGAGGTGACGCAATGCCTTTTGGGGGACTGTGATCAGTCCGGCGCAGAGGTTTGAAGAGCCAGCGCGTGCAAATCGCCGCCCATTTTACCCTTCAGTGCGGAATAAACCATCTGGTGCTGAACCACACGGGTTTTGCCGCGGAACTGTTCGGATACGACAATTGCCGCATAATGATCGCCATCACCGCGCAAATCCTCGATGCGGACCTGTGCATCGGGCAGGGCTTCCTTGATCATGCTTTCGATTTCATAGGCTTCCATGGCCATGGCGCATCTTCCTCATGGTTGATCGGCGCAATATTCGGGACCGCCGATATGACTTGTTTTCACTGGTATATGTCGTTGTTAAGGGGGCTGTCAATTTTTGTGAAACGCCCGTTATCCGGTAATGACAGACGACGCATGGGCCTTGTGTTTTGGCCGTTATTGAGCTAACAGGCATTGTTCTGGTTGCGCACACCTGCCGTCCGCAAGGTTTATGCCTTTGGTAAAGTGCGTTGAATGAATTTTTCGGATCCGTTTCCCGTTCAGGATGCGGCCCGGCAATGCGGACCCCCGGCCTCCTGCGTGGAGACGATAAATGACTTCCAATACGCTCAATATCAGCCGTGCCGACATTGAAACCGACGCGGCCGAGCAATTCAAGGCACAGGCAAAACGCCTGCGCAAAGCCTTGGCCGCACGTGATGTCTCGATCTCGCATACCGGTTCGCTGGAACTGCTGGCGCAAAGCCATGGTTTTCGTGACTGGAACACCGCCGTTGCCATGGCACGGCGCAATATCCCGACCAACGTGTCCGATTTGGGTATAGGCAAACGGTTTGCCGGATCTTACCTTGGTCATGCCGTCACCGGCCTGATCCGGAGTGTCACGGCGACCCCGACACCGGGTGTGTTTCGGGTTGAGGTGCATCTTGATGAACCGGTCGATGTGGTGGAATCAAAACGCTTTAGCGGTTTTCGCCAGCGCATTGCATCGCGGATCAACGAACATTGCGAACCGGTTCTGACCAACGGCATGGCCGGACCCGGACTTTCGATTGATCTGTTGCTGCGAGAATCCCCGGACGCGTGAGCACGTTTATCCCAGAGATCAATGACCAAACCCTCCGGCAGCTTCCCAAAGTTGCCGGAGCTTACGTTCTGGTGATCGAACTCGAAGATGACCTGACGCTTCAAAACAAACGGTTCAACGGGATCACCCTTGCCAAAGGAACATACCTCTATTGCGGCTCTGCCAACGGTCCCGGCGGCATTGCTGCAAGGGTCAAACGCCACTGCAAGGCGACCAAGAAACCCCACTGGCATGTCGATGAACTGACCTCAAACGGGGCCGGACGGGTTGTTTCGGTGCTGGCGGTGCCGGGAGGGAATGAGTGTGTGCTGCGGGCTGCTTTGCAGGAGCCTGACACACAGGTTCCCGTGCCCGGATTTGGCAGCAGTGATTGTCACAGTTGCCTAAGCCATCTAATTGGCGTGACAAAAAGCTATGTTCCTACCCTTGCGAAGATAACTCTATCCCAAAAGTAGCGTACCTGCATTTGGCTTTGGAGCTTATGATTCTTGCGCAAAGTAACTACTTGGGGGATGCCGCGATGACAAAGTTCAAGAAATTGATGTCATTTGGAGTTTTGGTGACTGGTGCAATGTTATTGGCCAACACCGTCAAAGCATCTGATGGGATAGATAAATCTCTTGCGAAATGTGCTGTGATAAAGGGCGAACTAGATCGTCTGGATTGTTATGACAAACTTGCGAAGCGTTTCGGGTTAGATGGACCGCAGGAACAAAAAACAGCGCCGACTGGGCTAGGGAAATGGCGTGTATCGAAGAAAGTGAATCCAATTGATGATTCCATGACTGTAACCGCGATCTTAGACGCCGATTCCGGTGTAGGTAGTCGCGGGGAGGAAGTATTCTTCGTTGCCAGATGCCAATCCGATAAAACAGAAGCCTACATAGGTTGGGAAGACTATGTTGGTGATGACAGCTCCAGCGTTTACGAGAACTGGAAATATGTCACCGTCAGGATAGGTGGTGAAGATGCCGAGGTGCAGAAGTGGGGAGTGTCTACTAGTAAAGATGCGACATTCGCGCCCGACTGGGCTAGCGATCTTTTACAGAAAATGGCGAGAGATAACAAATTTATAGTCCAAACTACGCCATATGGAGAAAGCCCTGTAACCGCCATATTCGATACAACCGGTATGATGGCGGCACTTGAGCCACTTGCGGAAACCTGTGGTTGGTCGTTTCGTTAAATGGAGTTCGGAACTTAGCCCCCGGTCATGCTCATGTGCCGACCGACCGACGGTTTCTGGCCTTTGCGGTCAATCACGAAATCATGGCCCTTGGGTTTGAGGTCCATGGCGGCATCAAGCATCTGATCAAGCGCGCGTGGGTCGCCGGTGCGCAGGGCCGCGCGCAGATCAACGTGATCTTCCTGACCAAGGCACATGTAAAGCGTGCCGGTGCAGGTCACGCGCACGCGGTTGCAACCTTCGCAGAAATTATGGGTCAGCGGCGTGATAAAGCCGAGCCGTCCGCCGGTTTCAGCCACGGTGGTATAGCGGGCCGGGCCGGGGGTGACATATTCGGACGGGATCAGGGTGTATTCCTGTTCGAGCCGTTCACGCACGGCAGTCAGTGGCAGGTATTGGTCGGTGCGGTCCCCGTCAATGTCGCCAAGCGGCATGGTTTCGATCAGGCAAAGGTCAAAGCCCTCCTTGCCGCACCAGGCGACAAGGCGTGACATTTCGTCTTCGTTGAAATTGCGCAGCGCGACGGTGTTGATCTTGATCGAAATACCGGCCTGTTTGGCGGCCTCAAGCCCGGCAAGTACCTGTTCAAGGCGGCCACGCCGGGTGATTTCGGTGAATTTCTGGGAATCCAGACTATCAAGCGAGATGTTCAGACGTTTGACACCAAGGCGGGCCAGATCATCGGCATAGGTGGTCAACTGGCTGCCATTGGTGGTCATGGTCAGTTCATCAAGCGTGCCGGTTTTAAGATGGCGCGACAGATTGGCAATCAGATCCATGATGCCCCGGCGCACCAGCGGCTCGCCACCTGTCAGGCGCAATTTGCGCACGCCGCGCGTAATGAAAGCTGTGCAAAGCTGATCGAGTTCTTCCAGCGATAGAACATCGGATTTTGGCAGGAATGTCATGTTTTCCGCCATGCAATAGGTGCATCGGAAATCGCAGCGATCGGTTACCGAAACGCGCAGGTAAGAGACATGTCTGCCATATTTGTCGATCAGTGGCTTGGTCATGGCGGTGCCTTGGGACAGTGTCCTTGGAATTACAGAAGTGTTTGCATCTGTTCTGCGCGAACTGTCGCACAGAAGTCCGGGGTCTGACCAGTCTGTTTCGGACTTGCCCGATCACCTTTCTGTCAGGTGATCGGTGTCAAAATAGCCCCGGTTTCCGTTGAACTGCCTTGATGTCGGTCAAAGTACGACGTTTTCAGGCCGAAAGACGTGCGACATCGGCGTCAATGCATTTGACGACGTGGCGCAAGGTCGTGACATTCTCGCTGCCCAACCGGGCGACCAGTTCTGCGGAATGTTCGGGCACTGCAAGTGTTTTGCGCACGTCTGCAAACAGTGCATCAAGCAGGCGAATGCAATGCGCTTCAGTGAATTCCCAACGTTGTTCGCCCACGGTCATGTTGTCATTGACCAACTGGATCAACCATTTTTTGCGGTGTTCATAGTTGCTGAAATGAAGCGCCATGCGGGCAAATACCAGATTGATGCGCGACCTGACTTCCGGGGCCTTGGCGAGGTGATCCCAGTATTCGGCAGGATTGCGCAATTCATCGTCTTCATCGGCGTGGGCTTCGATGATTTCGTGAATTTCGCGGTCGATTTCCTGAAGCATATCCATGCCGACCATCATGCGAATCACCTTGAAGAAGGGCTGCAGGATGGTGCGTGATAGCGCGCCATGTTCCGTATCGCCCGCTTCATTGCCTTCAAGAAGGTGATCAAACCGCGATACCATCAAGCGCCCGAACGGGTCGTGGCGAACAGCAGCATGTTCGCGGGCCTTGATCATTTCAATATCGGCTTCCAGTACGGCCCAGGCGGTATCAAACAGATCTTCCTTGTCGCGCAGGCTGTCAATCGCCTTGATGATCTGATCCTCTGTGATCGAACCGCCATTGTTGCGGGCTTGGTGTACAAGCCCTTGGGCAAATTGTTCCAGCACGGTAAACGCCGCGACATGGTGGCGTTGCTTGAAGCTGTCACGGGGTGGTTTGTTGGCTGCAATCATCGGTTTCCAGACCTTCTAAGACTGTTGTGCTCGCATCAGGTTCATCTATCGCGTTCCGATAGAGTCCATCTTCTTTGGTTAATAAATCAATTCGAGCAATCCTTGTGCCAAGCACTGCCATTCAGGGCGGGGCCCGCATGCCTAACCTATTCAAAGCCCCCGGCGGCTTCGACGATTTCGAGCACGACATGTCTCGGGCGGATGATTTGTCGGCCTGCTTCTTCGAAATTGACCGCGATTCTGTCCCCGTCTACGGCCTGAATGCGGCCCAAACCCCAGTCGGGTTGGTTGGGATGGCGCACGATGGCACCGGGCGTCAGCAAGAAGTCCATTGGTTGCTCTATATCCTGTGTTGCTCTCTGCAATATAGGTCGTTTGTGGCAAATGCACAATTTGCCGCTGCCACTGCGCGGTCGGATTCCGTGCAGCGTTTTGCAGTGTGGGTAAAATTTGCCGGGTCGTAAAAGCCTGATTTTAAAGCGTGCTAAATAAGCTCTTAATATATCAGGGGCAATCTTGTGCCGTTCGGGATGGGTGCGTCGGCCTGCCATCAGCTTGATCGTGTCGGTCAGCGGCCACCCTTTCGGACTGGGTATTGTGTTTTGGGAACATGGTGCCGTTGAGATTTGCAAATACCTTGGAGAGCCCGCGCTATGGTAGAGGACGCCACCCTTGAACTGACCCTGATCGAATTGATCAGTTCGCGGATCTGTCACGACCTTGTCGGCCCTGTCGGGGCGGTCAATGCCGGAGCCGAACTGATGGGTGAAGACGGTGTTGGTGATGACGAGGCGCTTGCTCTGATGCGAAAAAGCGGTCTGGAGGCGGCACGTCGTCTGCAGCTTTTCCGTTTGGCATTCGGACGTGCAGGCAGCAGCGCCGATACCAAGGCGATGCGCGAGGCGGCATGCCAGACTTATGCGGCCGAGGGCAAAGTAACTCTGGACTGGCCCGATCTTCCAATTGATCCAGCGCATGGGCGAATCGTATTGAATATGGTTATGCTCGCCCGCGAAGCTTTGCCGTTCGGCGGAACCCTCTCGGTTACGCGCGACTCCGGCAAAGTCACAGTTCTGGGTGAGGGGAAGCGCGCCGCTTTGCGCCCTGAAATCATGAACGTACTGGAAAAGGAAGTCACTGCAGATGCACTTGATCCGCGCAATGTTCAGGCATTTTTCTTGCGGAAACTGGCGAAACTTGGGGGTGGAGTGCTTTCGGTCTTGCAACAGGACGGAAATATTGCATTGATCTATGGATAAAAAATTGACCTGCAGGTCTGGTAATGGCGTGTAATAGCTTCTACGTAACATACCGATGTATATTACGTTTCTGTCTGTTTGCGTATTAATGGGAGTTCCAGTTCCGGCAAGCACCTGATTGTTGGAGATTTGGAGGGGGTATATGGACGATCTTTTAAGTGAATTTCTGACCGAGACTTCGGAAAGCCTCTCGACGCTTGACGTTGAGCTGGTGAAGCTGGAACAGAACCCGAATGATCCGGACATCTTGTCCAATATTTTCCGCTTGGTTCACACCATTAAAGGCACGTGCGGCTTCCTTGGTTTGCCGCGCCTTGAAGCTGTTGCCCATGCTGGCGAGAACGTGCTCGGTAAAATCCGTGACGGCGAACTGGTCGTTACCGCAGATGCCGTGACGCTCGTCCTTGAGTCGATTGACACGATTAAGTATCTGCTGGGCGAGCTTGAGCAGAACGAAGCCGAGCCTGATGGCAACGACGCCGAACTGATCGCACGTTTGAACCACTTTGCAGATACCGGCGAAATTCCGGGTGCTGCGCCTGCCGCAGATGCCGCCCCGGCCACAGAGGAAGCGGCCGCTGAAGAAGTCGAAATGACGGACGACGAAAAGCTGCAGGCTGCCTTTGACGCCGCAGAATACGATCCGGACTTCGAAATCCCTGACGAACCGGCTGCTGCTGAACCGGAACCGGAAGCCCCGGCAAAACCGACAGCACCGCCTGCAGCCGCAAAATCCCAGGAAGTTGCGCCCGCGAAAAAGCCTGCCGAAAAGGCCAAGGCCGAAGCCCCGCGCGGCGAGACCAAGGAAAGCTCGGTTGCAGCCCAGACCATTCGTGTGAATGTCGAGCTGCTTGAAAACCTGATGACCCTGGTTTCCGAGCTTGTCCTGACCCGTAACCAGCTTTTGCAGATGGTTCGCGGCAAGGATGACAGTGAATTCACCGTGCCGCTGCAGCGCCTGTCGCACATCACCACCGACCTTCAGGAAGGTGTGATGAAGACCCGTATGCAGCCGATCGGCAATGCCTGGGCGAAGCTGCCGCGTATTGTTCGCGACCTTGCCCTTGAAATGAACAAGAAAATCGATCTGCAGATGATCGGTGCCGATACCGAACTTGATCGTCAGGTTCTTGAACTGATCAAGGATCCGTTGACGCATATGGTGCGTAACTCTGCCGACCATGGTCTGGAAGATATTCCGGGCCGCCGCGAGGCCGGCAAGCCGGAAACCGGTACGGTTACCCTGAATGCGTATCACGAAGGCGGTCACATCATCATCGAGATTTCCGATGACGGTCGTGGTCTGAACCTTGAGCGCATCAAGGCGAAGGCAATTTCCAACGGCCTGACCACCGAAAGCGAACTTGAAGGGATGGCTGATCAGCAAATCCAGCAGTTCATTTTCAAAGCCGGTTTCTCGACCGCGGAAAAAGTGACCTCGGTTTCTGGTCGTGGTGTGGGTATGGACGTTGTGCGTACCAACATCGAAAAGATCGGCGGTACGGTCGAACTGAAATCGGTCGAAGGCCGTGGTTCGACCTTTATCATCAAGATCCCGCTGACGCTTGCGATTGTTTCGGCGCTGATCGTTGAAAGTGGAGGCGAACGCTTTGCCATTCCGCAGATCAGCGTTCTGGAGCTTGTCCGCGCGTCCAACAATTCCGAGCATTCCATCGAACGCATTCACGACACGCCGGTCCTGCGCCTGCGCAACCGTTTGCTGCCGCTGGTGACGCTGAAGCGTATTCTTGGTCTTGATACCAGCGATGCCACCGATGATTCGTTGGATGAAGAAGCCTTCATCGTTGTCGCACAGGTCGGAACCTATTCGTTTGGTATCATTGTCGACCGCGTGTTCGATACCGAGGAAATCGTTGTCAAACCGGTGGCGCCGATCCTGCGCGATCTGTCGCTGTTCTCCGGTAATACGATCCTTGGCGATGGTAGCGTGATCATGATCCTTGATCCGAACGGCATTGCAACCCGCACCGGTGAAATCACCGTTGGTGGTTCGCAGGGTGTCGAAGGCAAGGCCAAGCAGGATGCATCGGATCGCGAAACCACCTCTATGCTGGTCTTCCGTGCCGGTGGTAATGAAGTGCGCGCGGTTCCGCTGGCACTGGTTGCCCGCCTTGAAGAGATCGATGTCGAGAATATCGAGCATTCGAATGGCCGTCCGCTGGTCCAGTACCGCGGCAAGCTGATGCCTCTTGTCTTTATCGATGGTAACTACCAGATGAAGTCAGAAGGCCGTCAACCGACACTTGTGTTCCAGGATCGTGAACGCACCATGGGTCTGGTTGTCGACGAGATCGTCGATATCGTCGACGATGTCCTGAATGTTGAATTGACTGCGGATCAGGATGGTCTGGTTGGCTCTGCCGTGATTGACGGCAAGGCAACCGACCTTATTGATGCCGGTTACTATCTTGAGCTGGCCTTCAGTGACTGGTTCGGCACCGAGGATAGCGGTGGCGAGAAAAAACGTGTTCTGTTGATTGATGACAGCCCGTTCTTCCGCAACCTGCTGACCCCGATGCTGTCGGTTGCCGGCTTCAATGTCACGGCCGTTGAAACCGCCGAACAGGCCATGGAACTCAAGAACCGTGGCAATCAGTTCGACGCGATCATCAGCGACATCGAAATGCCGGGCATGAACGGCTTCGAATTCGCCGAGGCGTTGCAGGATGATGCAGAATGGGGCGACATTCCGATTATTGCCCTGTCGTCGCACACCAGCGAGGAAGATTTCGAACGCGGTCGTCAGGTCGGTTTCAGCGACTATGTGGCCAAATTTGATCGCGATGCGCTTGTCTCGACCCTGATCCAGACACTGAGCAGCATGTAAGCGGGAGATAAAGTCCTATGAGCGATAAAAACGCACTCGTCCCGAGCCAGGAAAAAGGCGGAGCCCTTGAACTTGGTGGTGACAGCCAGGATTTCGTGACCGCGAATATTGGCAAGCAGCTTTTCGGTATCCCGGTCCTGACGGTTCAGGATGTTCTGGGTCCGCAACGCATCACCCGTATCCCGCTGTCCCCGCCCGAAGTGGCAGGTTCCCTGAACCTGCGCGGGCGTATTGTGACAGCAATTGATGTCCGCAAACGCCTTGGTTTGCGCGACAAGGAAGATGACGAGCCGGGTATGAGCATCGTTGTCGATGAGGGTGGCGAGCTTTACAGCCTGATGGTTGATCAGGTGGGAGAAGTTCTGAGCGTTCCGAAAAAGGCGTTCGAGCAGAACCCGGCAACGCTCGATCCGCGTTGGCGCGAGTTTTCAGACGGCATTTTCCGTCTGGACAAGAAGCTTCTGGTAATTCTTGATGTAACGCGGCTGCTTGATTTTACATCGTCCATCAAGCAAGCCGGTTAAACTGAATTTCCATGCCGGGCACGCAATGTGCCCGGTTCCTGCCATTGTGGCTTAACGACCTAAATAAACGAGAAGGAAGTCGATGAAGAGTTGTCTCGTCGTCGATGATTCGAAAGTCATCCGAATGGTAGCACGCCGCATCCTCGAAGAGATCGGGTTCGCGGTTGTGGAGGCAGTGGATGGTCAGGAGGCGCTTGACCGGTGCCTTGAGTCCATGCCCGACGCGGTTCTGCTTGACTGGAATATGCCAGTCAAAAGCGGTATTGAATTCCTGCGTGAACTTCGCGCATCCCCGGGGGGTGATGATCCTGTAGTTGTGTTCTGTACGACCGAAAACGATCTTGAGCACATTCAGGAAGCCATTACTGCTGGCGCGAACGAATACATCATGAAGCCGTTCGATAGCGAGATCATTCAGGCCAAGTTTGAGCAGGTCGGCCTGATCTAGGCCGACGGATCAGCGCGAACCTGCACGCCTTCAATAACGGATCTCCTTAATCACGCGGGGACGCTACTACGTGGAAGAGACGCCTACCCATTCGCCATACAAAGTATTGATCGTGGATGATTCCGCCATCGTGCGCGGACTTGTGACACGTATGATGGCCGAAGACGCAGAAATAGACGTCGTCGGATCGGTCAATAATGGCGAAGAAGCACTGGCAGTCATGGAACGCGGCGGCATTGAAGTCGTTGTTCTGGACATTGAAATGCCGGTCATGGACGGTTTGACGGCCTTGCCGAAACTGCTGGAAATCGATCCAACAGTTCGCGTGATCATGGCCTCCACCCTGACCAAGCGAAATGCCGATATCAGCTTTCAGGCAATGACGCTTGGTGCTGTGGATTACATTCCCAAACCAAGTTCGTCGAAAGACCTGAATGTTGGTGAAGGCTTCCGTGAAGAGCTTCTCGACAAGGTAAAGGCCTGGGCTGAACAGCGTCGCAAGATGCTTGAGGTCGATGAAGCCGCTGCTGCCGAGGCGGCCCAACGTGCCGAGGAAGCCGAGCCCGAAGCCAAACCGGCATCCCCGGAACCGGACGGGGGCGCTTCCGATGATGCGGCTTCTGAAGGCAAGGCGCATGCGTTTCGCGCTGAAATGTCGGTCGAGCATCAGCAACTGCAAAAACAGGGCCGTATTCAGCGTAAACGATTTACGGCAGAGTTGCGCCCACGGCCAATGCAGCAACAGCGCCATCAACCTGCGCAAATGCGCCAGACACCCCAACCGCAGCAACCCGCACCAAGTGCTGCGCCAGCATCCCAGCCAGATACGTCAGCCGCAAAAACCCCGGCAACGGGGGCTGCTGCCGGGCGGCCGGCAGCGCCATCGCGCGATCCCGGAAGGCTTATTCGTGATGCGGCGATTGCTGCAGGTGGTCAGCCAAAGAGCGCGCCGAAAACGGCAGCACGTCCTGCGACCAAGGCTCCGGCGGCAAGAACCGCACCCCCGCCCAAGCGGCAGGCAGCACCCGCACCACAGAAAGCTGCCCGTGCACCTCAGGCGCGCTCGGGAAGTGCACCTGCCCCGGCAAAGCGCCCATCAGCACGTGGTGGTATTTCGTTGCTGCCCGAAAAGCGCATCAATGTCGAAGCGATTGCCATCGGCAGTTCGACAGGCGGGCCTCAGGCGTTGTTTGAGGTTCTGCGTGGCCTTAATGGCGTACGACAGCCGATTTTCATCACCCAGCACATGCCTGCAACCTTTACCACGATCCTTGCAGAACATATTACCAGACTGACGGGCCTGAAATGTCAGGAAGCGCAGAACAAGATGCCAATTGTTGGCGGACAGGTTTACCTTGCGCCCGGTGATTACCACATGACCGTAGAAGGACGTGGTGGTGGACGTCATCTGATGTTGAACCAGAACCCGCCAGAAAACTTTTGTCGCCCGTCGGTTGATCCGATGTTGCGCAGTCTGGTCGCAAGTTACGGAGGAAATATACTGACTGCAATTCTTACCGGAATGGGGCAGGATGGTATGCTTGGCGGTCGTGACGTGGTCAATGCAGGGGGTATGGTCGTCGCCCAGGACGAGCAAAGCAGTGTTGTATGGGGAATGCCGGGTGCGGCAGCACATGCCGGTATCTGTTCTGCGGTTCTGCCGGTGGGTGGAATTGCGGCCTATATCAAAAAATTTGCGGGGGGTCGTTAACCCACAATGATGAAGCCGGAAGACTTCGAGTTTATAAGCAGACTGATTAAGTCCAAGTCCGGGCTCGTTCTGAGTCAGGATAAGACTTATCTGCTCGAAAGCCGGCTGATGCCGATTGCGCGCAAGCGGGGTCTGAAAGACCTTACCGAGCTTATAGGCCTGCTTCGTGGTGGCGACCGTAATCTGGTCGAAGAAGTCGTTGATGCCATGACGACCAACGAAAGCTTCTTCTTCCGCGATACCAAACCGTTTGATCAGTTCCGCCACGTTGTTTTGCCACACATGATCAAGGCGCGTGCGTCGAAGAAACACCTGCGCATCTGGTGTGCGGCGGCATCGTCCGGGCAGGAACCCTATTCGCTGGCGATGATCCTTGATGAATTCAAGTCGCAGCTTGCCGGCTGGCGGATCGATATCGTCGGGACTGATATTTCGCGCGAAATTCTGACGAAGGCGCGCGCAGGTCTTTATTCCCAGTTCGAAGTCCAAAGGGGCCTTCCGATCGGTTTGCTGGTCAAGTATTTCCAGAAGAAGGAAGACCAGTGGCAAATCTCGGCCGATATCCGGTCCAAGGTCCAGTACAAGGAATTCAACCTTCTGGAAGATTTCCGCCCACTTGGACAGTTTGACGTCGTGTATTGCCGCAACGTGTTGATCTATTTCGATCAACCGACCAAAAGTGATGTCCTGGCCCGTATTTCAGCCCTGATGCCTGATGACGGTTTCCTGTTCCTTGGCGGGGCGGAGACGGTTCTGGGTATCTCCGACAAGTTCAAACCGCTTGCCCGCCAACGCGGAATCTATCAGCTGAACCGTCCGGGGGCGCCGGATGTTGATCTGGCAGCACTGGAAAAGGCGCAGGCCGGGGCTGCTTCCGCTGGCGCAGCGGGTGCTGCCGCGCCAGGTGGTCTGGCCTTTCCGAAGCCAAAACACATGCAAACTGGTGCAGGTGCAGCAACAGGCACAACAGCCCGTCCGGCAGCCGGAACGACTGGCACCGCGACAACACGTCCGGCGACAACGACCCGCCCGGCGAGTGGCACGGGAAATACAGGAAGCACGTTCAGCAGACCGTCAGGTTCGACTGCTACAGGTTCGACCACGCGTCCGGGCTCAACAGGGACCACTGGTACGACGGGCACTGCGGGTTCGACCTATCGTCGGCCACTTGGCACCGGGACCGGTGCGGGTGGAGCACCCCAACGGCCAGGGGCAGGCAGCAGCAATTCCACCGGTTCCAGTGGAACCACGCGGCCGTCCTCGACCTTTGATCGGTCCCGCTTTGGGAAACCGGACGACAAGAAGTAGCTGACAGTTGGTTCTTTGCCGACTGTTCTGTTGAACGGAAAGTCGGGAAAGCCAATGACCCCAAATCCATCACGCCCCCAATCTGCCCAGCGCTATAACCTTGGTCGTGTGCAGCGGCGGCGCAAACTTGTCATCGCGGCCGTTACATTGGTTGTGTTGATGATGTTGCCCCTGATGCAGTCCCTGGCACAGGTAGAGATGTTCACCCACGAAGTGGTCGAGATCGGCGGAATTGCCCTGATCCTGATTGCGATATTCGGGCGGGCCTGGTGCACGCTTTATATCGGGGGGCGCAAAGCCAGCCAATTGACGGATGTCGGACCATATTCGATCAGTCGCAACCCGCTTTATATGTTCAGTTTTATTGGCGCAGCGGGCATCGGCGCGCAAACCGGAAGTTTCCTGATCGCGTTATTGTTCGGGGCGGGGGCGTTGGTGATCTTTTTGCCGGTAATCCTGAAAGAAGAACATGCCCTTGGCGAATTGTTTGGCACCCCGTTTGAGGATTACAAGGCACGTGTGCCACGGTTTGGTCCGCGTTTGGGCGCGTGGAAGGATGCAGACGTGCTGGAAGTCCGCCCCAAGCTTCTTGTGCGGACATTGCGCGACGGTCTTGTCTTTCTGATGGTGATCCCGGTCTTTGAGCTAATTGACTGGTTACAGGTCAGCGGCCTGATTGATCCGCTTGTCTATCTGCCGTGATCCGGACAACAAAAAAACGCCCCGGTGCAGTCCGGGGCGTTTTTTTTGATATAGCGGGCACTGCAGGAGCGGCGTCAGGCAGGCCTGAAACCAAAATCCCTGATATCAGGCCGCAGCGCTGTTGGTGTCGGGATCGCGCAGGACATAGCCCCGGCCCCAAACCGTATGGATATAGTTGTCGCCCTTGGTCGCAGACTGGATTTTCTTGCGCAGTTTGCAGACAAAGACGTCAATGATCTTGAGTTCCGGCTCGTCCATCCCGCCATAAAGGTGGTTGAGGAACATTTCCTTGGTCAGTGTCGTGCCCTTGCGCAGCGACAGCAATTCAAGAATGCCATATTCCTTGCCGGTCAGATGCAGTGGTTTGCCATCGACATCGACGGTGCGTGCATCCAGGTTAACGTTCAGCTTGCCGGTCGAAATCATCGACTGGGCATGACCGCGCGAGCGGCGAACAATTGCCTGTACGCGTGCCAGAAGCTCGGTCTTTTCGAAAGGCTTGGTCAGATAGTCATCAGCGCCAAAGCCAAGGCCTTTGACCTTGTCTTCGGTTTCGGTCAGACCCGACAGGATCAGGACCGGTGTTTCGACGCGTGCGTCGCGCAAACGTCTCAGGACCTCGTAGCCGTCTATGTCTGGCAGCATAAGGTCCAGAAGAATGATGTCATAATCATAAAGCTTGCCGATCTCGAGACCGTCTTCCCCAAGGTCGGTGGTGTCAATTACCATGCCTTCAGACTTCAGCATCAACTCAATGCTGTCAGCATAGGTATTGTCATCCTCAACAAGCAGCACCCGCATGTTTCTGCTCCGTTACCGTGTTCCGCAATAATTCCGTGTTGATCCGGTTAGTCGACAAGCGCCCCAACGATTGTCGCGTATTAGGAAATTTTTTCCCCATTCCGTTAACGATACGTTGCTTTGCGACTCGTGGCAAGCAGGCGAGTCGCAACTTGTTAACTTTTTTTCATTCAACGTGGCGACTCGGGGTCGGAATGCGAGTTTTCCCAACGGTTTGCGGGGTTAATCGCAAAAGCCTTATGCAACGAAAAAAATTCGGTTTTTCCGTCTACACGGCTTTTTAATACCGGTTATGACAATATATTTGGTACGACGCGGTGCAATTTGCCACCCCCATGATCGTGTGGCGAACCAGATTTCCGTGTTAGAATAATTGTTTCCACTGATTTCGCTGAAAAGAACCGCCCGTGTTTCAGATTGGCCGCAACATTGTCGCAGAACTTCGCCGCATTCCTGACTATCGCGTCGTTGGACGTGTCACGGCTGTTTTGGGCCTGCTGGTCGAGATCGGAGGGGTGGAAGGCGCGCTGTCAGTTGGCGACCGATGCAAGGTAAAGCGGCGCGACGGCAAAGCGGTGATTTGCGAAGTCGTCGGTTTTCGCAATGAACGTGCATTGCTGATGCCGTTTGGCATTCTTGACGGGATCGGCATCGGGTGCGAAGTGGAACTTGGCGATACCCAGCCACAGGTCTATCCTGATGAAAGCTGGCTTGGACGTGTGGTCAACGCGTTCGGGGAACCGGTTGATGGCAAGGGTCCGCTGTCCGAGGGCAATCGGCCTTATCCGATCCGCAATATGCCGCCATCTGCCCATTCCAGGCAGCGTGTCGCCGGCAAGATCGATCTTGGCATTCGGGCAATGAATACGTTTCTGACCTGTTGCCGCGGGCAACGTATGGGCATCTTTGCCGGGTCGGGCGTTGGTAAATCCAGTTTGCTGTCAATGATGACGCGCCATACGACATCAGATGTCTCCGTGGTCGGCTTGATCGGCGAGCGTGGCCGCGAAGCGCGCGAATTCATCGAGGATGATCTGGGCGAAGAAGGCCTGCGCCGGTCAGTGGTTGTCGTAGCAACCTCGGACGAGCCGCCCCTGATGCGTCGTCAGGCTGCCTATATGACGATGGCGCTTTCGGAATATTTCCGTGATGTGGGGCGTGATGTGCTGTGCATGATGGATTCCGTGACACGCTTTGCCATGGCGCAACGTGAAATCAGTCTGTCTGTTGGCGAACCGCCGGCTTCAAAGGGCTATACGCCTACCGTGTTTGCCGAATTGCCGCGCCTACTGGAACGGGCCGGGCCAGGTGGGCCGGGGCAGGGGTCCATCACCGGGTTGTTCACGGTTCTGGTCGATGGCGATGACCATAACGAACCGATTTCTGATGCGGTGCGTGGTATTCTGGATGGCCACGTGGTGCTGGACCGTGCGATTGCGGAACAGGGACGTTATCCCGCGATCAATATTCTCCGCAGTGTGTCGCGTACCATGCCCGGCTGTAATAACGAGCAAGAAAACCAGATCGTTTCCCGCGCCCGCCAGCTTTTGGCCACTTACGAGGATATGGCGGAACTGATCCGGCTTGGTGCCTATCGCAAGGGAACGGACCCCAAGGTTGACGAGGCTATTGATTATTTTCCGCTGATCGAGGAATTTCTCAAGCAGCGCAAAACCGAATGTACCCGCCTTAATGAAGGCTATGTCGAACTTGCCCGCCGCCTTGACCTTCTGGCGGAACAACCTGAAGAACAAACCCCGGCAAACGGCCAGCCGGCAGCGCAAACGGAACAGGCTGCGCAGCAACCCGCTGCGGCCAGCCCGCAACAACCGGCAGCAGCTGCAGAAATGCCAGCCGCACGACCGGCCCCGCCGCCTTCAACCGGGCCCAAGATCAATCGTGGCCCGAAGGTGCACAGTCGTTCGAAACATGAGAACGGCAAGGACCTGAACGAAGCCAAGCGGGCTTTGCGGCAGGACGGCAATGACGCGCCGGGCGGGGCATCGGAATGATTGCGGACGCTAGGGGCTGACCCATGGCCAAGGATTTCAAGACACTGGTTCGAATGCGCAAATGGGCGCTTGATGAAAAGCAGCGTGAGCTCGGTGAAATGCTTGGTGTTCTGGGCAATCTTGAAGCCGAGAAAGAAGCCCTTGAGCAAGCGGTCATCGCTGAGCAGAAGGTTGCGGCGGAAAACCCCGAACTTGCTGGCTTTGCCTATGGCGGCTTTGCCAATGCGGTTATCGCCGAACGCGAAGCAATTGCCAAGATGATTGCCGAGCAAGAAGAGAAGATCGATGTCTTCCGCGATGAAGTCGCAGATGCCTTCAAGGAACTCAAGACTGCCGAAATTGCCGAACGCAATCGCGTTGAGGCCGAGCGCGCGGAAGAAGACAAGAAAGAACAGGACGAGCTTGATGAAATCGGGATGCGTTCAGCGACGCGCGATGACGGACTGATTTAACGTTTTACCCGTTACGCCGAGATCGCGATCCCGGTTTCGATCCCCGTCGCATTGCGCAGTTCATCAGGTGTCATTGAAAATACCGTGCTGGGCGTGCCTGCAGCAAACCAGACGGTTTGCTTGCCAAGAAGCTTTTCATCAATCAGTGTTTCGACCGGGTTGGCATGACCAAATGGCGGAACGCCGCCGATGGCATAGCCTGTATGCTCCCTGACTTCGCTGGCATCTGCCTTGCGGATCGACAAGCCCAACAAGCTGCTCACCTTGTTCAGGTCTACCTGATCGGCACCGTTCATAACAATCAGAACCGGGCGCGATAACTCGGTCATGAAGACCAGCGATTTTCCAATGTCGCTGATGTCACAGCCAATGGCGTTTGCCGCATCGGACGCCGTGCGGGTGCCTTCGGGGAACTGAAATACCTCAACGTCACCAAGGTTGCGTTCGGCAAACGCATTTTGCAGGCATTGAGGAGGCGAAACTTTTTTCATGACTTAGTTCTCTTGTGCGCGGCGCCTTAATTTGCGTTTGCGGTTCATCAGGTTAAGCGTCTCGACCGACAGGCTGAATGCCATTGCAAAATAGATGTAGCCTTTCGGTACATGAATTTCGACGCCGTCAAGCAACAAGACAAACCCGACCAAGATCAGAAACGACAATGCCAGCATTTTGACAGAGGGATTTTGTTCGACAAAGTCGCCAATGGTTTTGGCTGCTGCCAGCATCACCAGAACAGACACAATCACCGCAATCACCATGATCGATATGTGATCAACCAGCCCGACAGCTGTTATGACGCTATCAAGCGAGAAAATGATATCAAGTAACATGATCTGAAGGATGGTCATGGCAAAGCTCGACATGATCTTGCCTGGTCCGTGTTCTTCGGGTTCGTCAATCGTGTGATGGATTTCCTTCGATGCCTTGGCGATCAGGAAAAGCCCGCCAACAATCAGGATCAGGTCGCGTCCACTGATTTCCTGTCCGAAGGCGGAAAACATCGGCGCGGTCAATTGCATTACCCATGCGATCCCGGCCAGAAGAGCAAGGCGCATACCCATTGCGGCCAAAAGACCGATGCGCCGCGCCGGGGCCTGTTGGTCCTGCGGAAGTTTGGAGACGATCACCGACAGAAAAACGATGTTGTCGATCCCCAAAACAATTTCGAGCGCCGTGAGGGTGGCAAGCCCGATCCACATGTTGGGATCACTCATCCATTCAAACATCGCAAGTGTCCTTTAAGGTCCCGAAGGTGGTCAACTGATTGCAGACAAAGTGAATTTGATCAGGCTCTAACGCAAGCGTGAATTGATTTTATGTGCGGTCTGTTGAAAAAGTGAGGATAGCAAAATCAAATAAGCAGCCCGCGCTCATTTCCGTCGAGGCTGCGGGTCATCAGGTAAAAGGATTGTCCGAGATGCGGTCAAGAATGCGCACTTTCGTTTCTGCTTTGGCGTTGGCAACCGGCATTGCTGCGACATCATTGTCGACCCCGGCTTTTGCCGACCCGGCCCCGGATGTGGGCAACTGGCAATCTGTTCTTGATCAGGCCCGTGGCCAGACCGTTTATTGGCATGCTTGGGGCGGGGAGCCACGCATTAATGATTACATCGCCTGGGCCGGTGAACAGGTGCGCGAACGCTATGGCGTTGAAGTGGTTCAGGTCAAACTGACCGATACCGCCGATGCCGTTACCCGCGTTTTGTCGGAAAAGACCGCCGGTGTCGATGATGGCGGGGCGGTTGATATGATCTGGATTAACGGTGAAAACTTTGCGGCGATGAAGCGCAATGACCTTTTGTTCGGGCCATGGGTAGAACAGACACCGAATTTCGCCTATGTCGATGTCGAAGGCAAACCGACAGTGGTCAACGATTTCACCGTGCCGACCGACGGGCTTGAAGCACCGTGGGGCATGGCTCAGGTCAGTTTCTATTACGATACGGCCAAGCTTGATGAGGTGCCGAAATCAGCCCAGGAACTTCTGGAATGGCTGGTCAAACATCCGGGCCGATTTACCTACCCGCAGCCGCCGAACTATATGGGATCGACGTTCCTTAAACAGATCCTGACTGAACTGGTTGAAGACCCGAGTGTTCTGCAGCAGCCAGCTGACGAAACCGATGCGCAGGCAACGTTGGCACCGCTTTGGGGCTATCTTGAAGACTTGCAGCCGCTGTTGTGGCGCGATGGTCAGGCCTACCCGCAGAATGGGGCATCGATGCGTACGCTTCTGGCGGATAACGAAGTCGATATCGCGTTTTCATTCAGTTCCGGCGAAGTGTCCTCGGCAATTGAAGCGTTCGAGCTTCCTGATACCGTCCGGTCCTATGTGTTTGAGAATGGCACGCTTGGCAACACCAACTTTGTCGCCATTCCCTATAACGCATCTGCCAAGGCAGGCGCAGTTGTACTGGCCGATTTCCTGATGTCACCCGAAGCCCAGCTTCGCAAGCAGGACCCGCAATATTGGGGCGCGGATACGGTTCTGGCGATGGATAAACTGCCCAAAGACATGCAGGAAGCCTTTGCCAATCTTGATCTTGGCATTGCATCGCTTGCCCCGTCCGAACGCGGTACGGTTCTGCCGGAACCGCATCCAAGCTGGATGTCGCTGGTCGAAACCGAATGGCAAAAACGTTACGGCGTTGTGCAATAATAACGCATGCTGCGTTTTGTTCCGATCCTGACAATCGTTCTGATGATCGGCCCGGTTTCTGCCGGGCTGATTGGCACAGTTTTGCCTGCATTCGGGATATTGCCTGCTCTTGGCGGTACGACGCCATCCCTTGATCCGTGGCAGGCGCTGTTTGCGCAGCCCGGTCTTGGCGCATCCATCCGGCTGTCATTCGTGAATGGCTTGATTGCGACCGCGATCTCAGTTGCGATTGTCATGCTTTTTTGTGCAGCCTGGCAGGGCACGCGCATATTTCGCGCCATGCAACGGGTCTTGTCGCCGATCCTGTCCGTTCCGCATGCGACGGCGGCCTTTGGGCTGGCATTCCTGATAGCACCATCGGGCTGGATCGTAAGACTGGTGGCACAATTTGCCGGATGGGACCGCCCGCCCGATATTGCGATTATCCATGACCCTTGGGGAATGGCGCTGATTGCCGGGCTGGTGGCCAAGGAAATCCCGTTCTTGTTTTTGATGACGCTTTCGGCCCTGCCGCAAGCTGATACCGACCGCACGGCACAGGTCACAGCAACCCTTGGATATGGAAAAACCGCCGGGTGGTTCAAGGCAACCTTGCCGCGCGTCTATCCGCAAATACGCCTGCCGGTTCTGGCCGTGCTCGCCTATTCGACATCGGTTGTCGATGTGGCGATCATTCTGGCACCGACGACGCCGGCCCCGCTGGCCGTTCGAATTCTGGGATGGTTGTCTGATCCGGATCTTGGCCTACGTTTCATGGCATCCAGTGCTGCTGTCTTGCAGCTTTTGATCGTGATCGCGGCAATGGTGGTCTGGATTGCGGGCGAACGGATCATCGGGGCCATGGGGCATCAATGGGCAGAGGACGGGCATCGTTTCAGGAAAGACAGCGCCGTCAGGGGGGCATCTGCACTTATGGCGCTGGTGGCAGCCGGTGCGGTGGTGCTGGGTCTTGTGGTGCTTCTGGTCTGGAGTGTTGCCGGGTTCTGGGCATTTCCCGATCTGTTGCCGCGCGGGTTCAGTTTGCGTCTTTGGGCGCGCGAGTTGGATGCAATTGGTAGCAGCCTGACAACGACACTTTTGATCGGCATTCCGGCAGTTTTGGTTGCGGTCACGCTGGTTCTGGGCTGCCTTGAGAACGAGGTCCGCACGGGCAAGGCCGCCGGACGCCGTGCCATGCTGTTGATTTACCTGCCGCTTCTGGTGCCACAGATCAGTTTTATGTTCGGATTGCAGGTCTTCTTTACGCTGCTTGGTCTTGAACGCACATTGCTGTCGGTTGTGCTGGGGCATTTGGTATTTGTTGCGCCCTATGTGTTTCTGTCCCTGTCAGAGCCATTCCGTGCCCTTGATCCGCGCTATGGGCAAACCGCCCTTTGTCTTGGGGCGTCGCCAGCACGGGCATTCTGGCAGGTGCGTTTGCCGCTTTTGACACGTGCAGTTCTAACCGCCGCCGCAGTCGGCCTTGCGGTGACAGTGGGGCAATACTTGCCAACATTGTTGATCGGGGCAGGGCGGTTTGCCACGGTCACGACAGAAGCGGTTGCACTGGCATCTGGCGGGGATCGCCGAATGATCGGCATTTATGGCTTGTTGCAAATGGTCCTGCCATTTGTTGGCTTTGCCCTTGCCTTGCTGATACCAGCGGTTTTGTTCCGCAACCGGCGCGGCATGGGGGCGCAGAACAAGGGATGATGAATGCCTGAAACGCTTAAAAATGGTCTGGAGTTACGCGATGTCCGCGTGCGTCTTGATGGGCGTGAACTGGTGGCCGTCGATCTGACGATTGCGCCTGGTGAAATCGTGACCCTTATGGGGCCAAGTGGATCGGGTAAATCCAGTTTGCTTGGACATATCTGCGGCACCTTGCCAGATACATTTGATGTCACCGGCGAGGTGGTTCTGGATGGCACACCTCTTGCGGGGTTGACCCCGCAGGAACGTCATGTTGGTATTCTGTTTCAGGATGATCTGTTGTTCCCGCATCTTTCGGTTGGTGGCAATCTGGCTTTTGCGCTGCCATCACATATCAAGGGCCGGGAAAACCGCCGTGCACGGGTTGAGGCCGCGCTTTCCAGTGCAGAGATGGACGGGTTTTATGATCGCGATCCGGCAACACTTTCAGGCGGGCAACGCGCGCGTGTGGCCTTGATGCGGGTTCTGCTGTCTGAACCGTGTGCCTTGCTGCTGGATGAGCCATTTTCCAAACTTGATAGCGGTCTAAGGTCACAGATCAGATCGTTTGTGTTTGATCTCTGCCGCAAGAACAGCTTGCCAACCCTGATGGTCACCCATGATCCAGAAGATGGCGAAGCAGCAGGTGGGCGGGTGATCAAGATCGATTGACCCTTCGCCAAAGATGCAATGATGGCATGTACCGAATTTGCTGGAATCACCCTTTGATTGGTCTTATAGCAACTTACCGCAAAGAATTGTCTTGGGGCCGGGGCATTCAATACCGGGCCCTTGCGGCATGGAGAGTGTCGTAAATGTTCCCGGAAGAAATGTTTGCAATTGTCCCGGATGCGCTGGATCCGGCCACCTGTGACCGTCTGATCAATGGTTTTGCCCATGAGATGGACGAAGGTGGCCTTGTGCAGGGACAAACGGCAACCCACATCCGCCGTTCCAAGATCACCTGGTTCAATGAAGAACAGGAACCCGCTGTTTGCCGCCGGATCATAGATCTTGTTGCGGATGTAAACCGCAATGTCTTTGACTTTTCCCTGACCGAGTTTGCCGAGGACGCCCAGATCGCATGCTATGCCGGTGATCTGCGCGGACATTATGACTGGCACAGTGATGTTGGCGCGTCCGACGTGGCCAGACGCCGCAAACTGACCATGGTCATACAGCTTTCCGAACCTGATCAGTATGAAGGCGGGCAGTTGCAGCTTAACCCGGCGGGACATTTCGTTGATGCGCCGATGGAACGGGGCACCGCGATCTTCTTTCCCAGCTTTGTGCTGCACCGCGTGGCCCCGACCACGGCGGGTTTACGCTATTCGCTGACGCAATGGGTACATGGTAATCCGTTCCGCTAAGAAACGTGGGTGATCAGTAACGTTCCAGACGATCCAGAAGGCGCGGGTTGCCCCATTTCGGCTGGCGGTCTTCAAGGGCTGTTTCGTGGTGGAAGACCTGATCATTGTCAGCGGTCTGTTTGTGCAGGCGAAGGCTGATCCAGCGCGGGACCAGTTCGTTGTTGAAATCATCCATCAACAGAACGGCAGCAGCTTCGAAATTCTCGAAATCGATATTGGCGATTTCGGCGTAGTATTCCGCCAGACTGTTGGTCTTCAGGATCAATCGGTCCGGCACATAACGAAGCGTCAGACGTGCCGGGAAAACATCCTTGTCACCGGTCAGGTTGCTTTGCAAGGTAACGACGTAATCAATGCGTGGACCGGGGTTCGGTTCGGTCAGGATCAGATTACGGCGCTGATAAATCTCAAGCATTTCTTCCAACCGTTGTCATAAATGATGGATCAAGGATACGACCGCGCCCCGGACAGGAAAAGCATTCATTTCAAAATGCCAGGAACTTAAGCCTCTATTCCGTGGTGGGAATTCGGTCCGTCATCATCGGGCACCGGGGCGATTTCAACAAATCGCGATCCGTCCTGAAACTGAATATGTCCTTTATACCCGGCAATTTGCAGGGCCTCGCGGAAGATGCCGCGAATGTCATCGCGGTTATGGGATTGCAGCGGGTTTTCGGTGCGCACAATCAGATCAAATTTGCTTTCGTCACCTTTCACCAGTCCATCAAGCTGGGTGTGGCCCACCACACTGAACGACAGATCAAGCAGAAAACGTGTTCCCTGATCATCGGGCTTGTCCGGGTCGTTCTCATGGTTGCCATGACGCCAACCCATTTGAAGCTGTTCGATCTTGTCGCCCATATTGAACGGCATTGCCATGACGCGCCAGCCATCAGGCCTGTCTTCGGTCGCCATGGCACGTAGCTGACCAAAGTCACCTTCAAGTCGTTTAAGTCCGCCGCCATCTGCATCAGCCAGCGAGGCCAGGCTGTTTGCCGCACGGTCGCCGATCCAGCTGCGCAAATTTCCGCCCTGTCCTGTCATGGCCGCAAAGAAGAACATCATGGTCGTTGTCAGTTTCGGCCCAGCCTGCGGTATGTTGTTTAGCAAACTAAGTGCGGCACCCGGATCATGTTGTTGAAGCACACTGACCGCCTCGTGCAGGCTGTCCCAATCATGGGTCAGGGCCGCAGTTTGGCCCCGCGCGATCAGTTGCGCCTCTGTCATGGGGGCGGAGACGGACGGTTTCGCCGCGCCAGAAGGATCCACGTTGAAGGACAATGTCGCGCCGGTTGGTGCATGGACCGGCAGTTTGATGCCGACAATCCCGGCCGAGGTACGAAGAGCAGTAAAGCCCTGCGGCAGCATGCGTGCCTCGGCGCTATTGGCTGGCAGGACCGTCCCTGTCAGCATCAACGTACCTGCTGTTGCCTGTCCACCTGCTGTTTGCGCGGCAATGGTGGGTGCCATCCCGGCAGCAGCCCCGCCCGACGCACCCGTCGCCATGCCAGCGGTACCTGAATTGGTTGCTGATGCCATGACATTGGCGGCTTGTTGCGCTGTTACCGTACCTTGACCAAGGAAGATCACCTTTGTCTGGCTTCCGGCGGGTAATTGAGTGCCATTGGGCATGTTGAGGATGGATGTGGTAACTGCGCTAAATGTCTGTCCGGGTGTCAGCGTGCTTCCGGCAATGTTTCCACTGGCAAGCCCGCCGGTGACCCCGGAGCCCCCCGGTGTCAGCGTTTGGGGCAAAAGTTGCAGACGCATGCCTTCTGCCGGATTGCCCCCGGATGAGGGTTGTCCGCCGCCCGGGTTGGTTGTCGGAATGCGGGTCCACAGAAGATCGCCAAGATTACCCGGCAGAGGCGTAGGTACCTTGACCGTGACGGCACCAAGGGCCGTGGCAAGGGTAAGCTGCGTACCTGATTGTGACTGAACCGAGGCCTGCATCAGGGTTTCGACAGGAAGCTTGGCAAGTGCCGCAGCAACCTGTTGGGAGGTCGCACCCGTGACGGTCGCATTGATTTGGGCTGGAACGGCCCCCTGATTGGCTTGCCCGGCCGAGCTTCCCGCCGAAGCATGTCCACCGACGGCCGGGCCGGGCGATATTGCTTGTGGCGGGAGCGTCATGACAAACCTACTCCTCGAGAAGGGTTCGGGCGATTGCCTCTATGTCGTGGGCTGCATCGCAATTCGGATGACGGGTCAAAAGCGGCGTTTGATTGCGGATGCATTCCGATACTTTGGAATCTGCGCGCACAACACCAAGCAATGGCGGCGATATTTTCAAAAAGCCCTCGCAGGCCTTGAGAAGCTTGTTATAGATCGCCTGACCTTCTTTCTTGTCTCTGGCCATATTGACCACGACCCGGATATCGGTTTTCGGTCGGGCCATATGGGTGACTTTGATAAAGGCATAGGCATCGGTCAAAGACGTCGGATCACCATTGGTAATCACGATCACCGTGTTGGCAAGCCCCGTCATCTGACGCACGCCCTGATCAACACCTGCGCCAAGGTCGATCAATACTTTATCATATTCCTTGCCGGTTTGGAGCAAATCGTCTGAAAGCGCCTGCAAACGGGTGGCAGGCAGGTTGGCAAGGCTGCCCGATCCACTGCGCCCGGCAATAATATCGAAATCGCCATCCGGGAAATGGGTGACCGCATCCTTAAGGCGGATCCGACCGGAAATCACGCCACCCAGATCATATTTCGGCATCAGCCCAAGCTGGATGTCGATATTCGCCAGACCAAGGTCACCGTCAAACAACAGGGTCTTGTGGCCTTCCAGCACCAGGGCATGGGTCAGGGTGATGGAAAACCAGGTCTTGCCCACGCCGCCTTTACCAGACGCGACAGCAAGAACATTGCGGCCTCTGGCCCGCGGGGCAGATTTGGGTGAAGCATCAGACTTGGTAGTCATTTCACGACCTCGGAGAAGCTCGGTTTCGCGGTGTCAGCGCGATGGGACGGTATCAGAAGTTTTGCCAAGGCAAGGGGACTAAGGGCGGTCAGGCCGTCCGCAACCTGGGCTGTCATACTGACATTGCAAAGGGAAAGATTTCCTGAATCCGCTCCATATAGCGCACCGCCAAGGCGTGCAGCAACATCAAGTCGCGAGATCATCACGCGTGTTGCGCCGCCATCGGCAAAGGCATTGGCTATATCAGCGGACTCATAGGCATCAATTCCCGCGGGGTTCACCAGTACCGGTTCACTCGGTACCGCTTTCATGAATTCACAAAGCGTGCCAATTTCGCTTTCAAGGTAGGGGTTGCAGCTTGCCGTATCGATCAGGATGACGTCCGCATCGCGAATTTCGCCAAAGCGCGCCTTGAGCTCATCTGGTGATTTGGCCTGCAGCAGGTCGATCTTGAGAATTCTGGTGAAGGCTTCAAGCTGGGCAATTCCGCCGGCACGTTTGTAATCGGTTGAAAGAACAGCGACTTTGCGTTTCTTCATCACCGCACGGGCAGCAGTTTTGGCAACCGCCAGTGTTTTGCCCGATCCGGGTGGTCCGACAAAGGCCAAGGCACGCGGCGTGTTCTTTTCGGGCAGTGGCGAGAAATCAAAAATTTCATCAAGCGCACCTGCCAGCAATTGTTGCTCGGATGCGGCGGCTGTTTCGCGTGCCATCAGGTCACACAGGCGAATGCGCAACCGTTCCGGCAAATTGTGCCGCGTCAGCGCGGCCTCGACCGTATCAAGCTGTTCCTGAAGCGCGGGGGCCGGTCCGCCGTCATCGTCAAAGTCGGGATCGCGATCAAGGGCGGCTGTCAGGCGCACGCCACTGCCCGGGATATCCTGTGTCGAAACGATGATGGCATCAGTGCCCATATGCTCTTTAACGAGCGCCATCGCCTCGGTCATGGTGGGGGCGGTGAAGGTCTTAAGACGCATTCCGGTCCCCCTGCCTGGCTTTGTCCGCAATCAGGGCGGTGAAGGAAACCTCATGCATCAGACCTGCCCCAGCGTTTTAAGCTGTGCCTTGGGGTGGATTTCGTTTTGCGACATCACCACCGTGCTCGGGCGGAAGCGCTCGACGATGGATCGCACATAGGGGCGAATGCCAGGGCTGGTCAAAAGGACCGGGCTTTCCCCCATCATGCCAAGGCGCTCGAAAGTGGTGCGGACCTTGTTGATGAATTCCTGCAATTGGCTTGGCGGAATGGAAAGCTGTTTTTCCTCGCCCGAACCGACAAGGCTTTCGGCAAAGACCTGTTCCCATTGCGGGGACATGGTCACAAGCGGAATGACTCCGTCCTGATTGGTATTCACATCCGACAGTTGGCGCGCAAGACGTGAACGCACATGTTCGGTCATGAAGGTCGGGTTACGGGTAAATGCCGTGGATTCTGCGATGCCTTCAAGGATTGTGGGCAGATCGCGGATGGATACACGCTCCGTCAGAAGGTTCTGAAGCACGCGCTGAACACCGCCAACCGAAACCTGACCGGGGACGATATCCTCGACCAGCTTTTTCTGGTCTTCATCAAGTTCATCCAGCAGCTTCTGCGTTTCGGCGTAGGACAGCAGTTCTGGCATGTGATCCTTGATCACTTCGGTGATGTGCGTCGTGATTACGGTTTGCGGATCCACCACCGTATAGCCACGGAACATCGCCTCTTCCTTCATGCCCTGTTCGATCCACATGGCCGGCAGGTTAAAGGTCGGCTCCATGGTTTTTTCGCCAGACAGGGTGATTTCCTCGCCGCGCGGGTCCATTACCAGCAACATGTTCGGGCGAAGGTCCCCACGCCCTGCCTCGATCTCCTTGACGCGCAGAACGTATGTATTGGCTGGCAACTGCATGTTGTCCTGAATACGCACCGACGGCATGACAAAGCCCATGTCGCCTGCAAGCTGGCGGCGCAGTGCCTTGATCTGGTCGGTCAGTTTCTGGCCACGTTCCGTACTGATGAGTGAAAGCAGCCCATAGCCCAGTTCAAGGCGCACATAATCCATGCGCAACGCGTTGGCGATGGGTTCTTCGGGCGGCGGGCCTGCGGCTTCTGCTGCGGCCTGGGATTCCTTCATCTGTTCCTGCGCGACGGCGGCCTTCTGGCGGTTGCCCATGTAATAGGCCAAATAACCCAGTCCAGCCGCGATCATCAGGAACCACAGCATCGGAATGCCCGGCAAAAGCGACATGCCACCCATCAGGGCAGCAGCAACGCCAAGGGCGGCCGGATAGTTACTGACCTGTCCGAAAACGGCCTTTTCGGTTGCGCCGTCAAGGCCCCCCTTGGTGACCAGAAGACCCGCAGCGGTCGAAACGATCAGGGCAGGGATCTGTGAAACCAGACCGTCGCCAACGGTCAGGATCGTGTAGGTCTCGGTTGCCTCGGCAAGGGAAAGGCCCATCTGGGCGGTGCCGATGATGATGCCACCGATCACGTTGATAAACGTAATCAGAATGCCGGCAACAGCATCGCCACGAACAAACTTGGATGCACCATCCATCGACCCGAAGAAGGAACTTTCATCTTCGAGTTCCTTACGGCGGGCCTTGGCCTGTTCTTCATTGATCAGACCCGATGACAGGTCGGCGTCAATCGCCATCTGTTTGCCGGGCATCGCATCAAGGGTAAAGCGTGCCGCGACCTCGGCGATACGGCCGGAACCCTTGGTGATGACGACAAAGTTGATGATCACAAGGATGGCAAAGACAATAATCCCGATGACGAAATTGCCCGAAATCAGGAAGCTGCCAAACGCCTCAATGACCGCGCCGGCGGCATGCGTGCCTTCGTGCCCATAGCCAAGTATCAGGCGGGTTGTCGCAATGTTCAGCGCAAGCCTGAGTGACGTCGCCACCAGCAAGATCGTCGGGAAAGAGTTGAATTCAAGCGGTTTCTGGATGAACAGCGATGTCATCAGGATCAGCACAGAGAAGCTGATCGAAAGGGCCAGCATGAAATCAAGCAGCCACGGCGGCATCGGGAACATCATGACCACAAGGATCATGATAAAGCCCAGTGCCATGGCGATATCGCCACGTTTCATGGCCGAAGCGACACGCGACTGCAAGGCGCCGAGATTTAACCCGCCCGGCGCACCGCCGCCGGGGCCCTCAGAGCCGCCGGAACCAGTCGGTGTGATGTCTTGACCTTCGGCCATTTTCTTTGCTTGTTATCCTGTTGCTTGCTCGATGTTCGTTGCGCCTTTACCTGCCTTGAAGATGGGGACAGCGCGCCGAGATTTCATGTTCAGTCGTGACCGTCACCCGGGGCCGGTACAGCAAGTCCTTCGTCGCTATACTGGCGCAACTTGTTGCGCAGGGTCCGAATGGAAATGCCAAGAATGTTGGCCGCGTGGGTTCGGTTCCCAAAGCAATGCTTGAGCGTATCAATAATCAGATCACGTTCGACATCGGCCACCGTGCGCCCAACCAGGGCCGACGTGACGGACCCGTTCCCTGCACCTTCATCTGATGTGGTTTCAGAACTGCCGGTGTCTTGATCCGAAGCAGGTGCATTTTCTGCTGGGGCAGAGGGTGCAGGCGGTGATGTTGGTGCGTTGGGTTGGTAAGCGGATGATGCGGCGCCATAGGCTGCATTGGCGTTTGCATAGGCCGAGCTTGCCCGTGCCGGTGCGGCAGGTGCCGTCGGGGCGGGTGAAGGGGCCTGTGGTGCAGGCGCGGCAGGGGCCGGTTCGCTACTGCCTGATCCCGAAAGCATGATGGCCTCTGGCCCGATCTCGTCGGGACCAGCAATCAGCACGGCGCGGTGCATGGTGTTTTCCAGCTCGCGCACATTACCCCGCCAGTGATGGGATAGCAGACGCTGGATCGCCAGCGGGCTGATCGGTCGGATCGGAACATCATTGGCCTCGGAATACTTTTTGACAAAGAACTCGGCCAGTACCGGAATATCATCGGGACGTTCGCGCAGGGATGGGATGTCAAGGTTGACGACATTCAGGCGGAAATACAAATCCTCGCGGAAGTTGCCGGCATTGACTTCGGCCTCAAGATTTCGGTTCGAGGTCGCCAGAATGCGGACATCGACCTTCACGGGGCTTTTACCGCCCAGCCGGTCAATTTCCTTTTCCTGAATGGCACGTAGGAGCTTGGCCTGAAGACGGACATCCATTTCGCTGATTTCATCAAGCAAAAGGGTGCCGCCATTGGCTTCTTCAAATTTACCGATGCGGCGCGCCTGTGCCCCGGTGAAGGCACCTTTTTCGTGGCCGAACAGTTCGGATTCAAGAAGATTATCGGGGATTGCCGCGCAGTTCACGGCGACAAACGGCTTGTCCGCGCGATTGGACTTGCGGTGCACGTAACGCGAAATGATTTCCTTACCGGTACCGCTTTCACCCGTGATCAGGATAGAAGCCGAGCTATTGGCGACCTGATTTGCCAGTCGCAGTGTTTCCGCCATGCGGGCATCGCGATGGATCAGGGCGTGGCTTTCCTCGGTCACTGCTTCGAAGATCGCGGCAATCAGATCCGCTTCGGGCGGCAGGGGAATGAATTCCTGTGCACCCGCTTTGATGGCGTTAACCGCACCATTGACATCATTACCGATGCCGCAAGCCACGACCGGCACGGTGATGCGCTCGGCACCCATGGCGTCAATCAGGGCGGCGACATCAAGCGTGATGTCAGCCATGACCAGATCAATCCGGTTGCCCGTTCGCAGGATGTTAAGCGCGGTCGTCACGCTTTCGGCCAACTGGACCGAAGCGCCGCGCGCCATTGCGATCTTGCTGGCTGCGCCTATCTGTCCGCCCAGTCCACCAACGATCAGTACCTGCATCGTCTCATCTCTTTCCGATCAGTTTGGGGACCCTTTGCACCCGGTGTGTCGGGGGCGAAAGGGTCGGTATTCACACATTCGATCAATCGAAGTAGCTGACGCGTTTTGACGGCGGCAGGATCGAGTTGATCAGCATTTCCAGACGGCGGGGGTTTTCCTGCCGGCCAATGGAAACCGCACCAACCATATAGACCGAATTCAAAAGCTCTTCGTCGTTGGAATTACGTTCAAGTTTACCCGCAAGTGGCATAAAGACCATGTTGGCCAGAACCGCGCCATAGAAGGTCGTCAAAAGCGCAACAGCCATCGACGGACCAATCGAGGACGGGTCGTCAAGGTTGCCAAGCATCTGCACCAGACCGATCAGCGTCCCGATCAGGCCCATCGCCGGTGCAACGTCACCGGCCTTTTTCATAATGTTCGCACCTTTTTGGTGGCGGCCGATGGTCGCATTCATGTCTTTGCGCATGATGGCTTCGACTTCCTCGGGCGGGGTGCCGTCAACGACCAGCGACAAACCTTTCCAGAGGTATTCCTCGCTTTGCAGGCTATCGAGATGTCCCTGCAGTGACAGCACGCCACCCTTACGGGCAATTTCGGCCAGCTGGAGGATCTGAAGGGCCGCATCCGCGGGATTGCGCGATTTATGGAAAATCGTGCGCATAAGGATCTTGCCCGATCCAAGAAACTCGCCCAACGCAAAGCTAACAGCCGTAATAGCTGCTGTACCGCCGATAACAATCAGGACAGAGGGGATATCGATAAAGGCACCCGGCGATCCACCAAAGATGATTGCTGCAATCACCAACGAAAAGCCAATGGCCAGTCCCCCGACTGTCGCAATGTCAAACGACGTTTTAGTCCCCCCTTCGGCCATAGTCGGATATCCTCTCTTACGTTAGCTTTTCTCGGATTTGATGATTTCCGTCATGGTAACACCAAGCCGGTCTTCCACCACCACGACCTCGCCACGCGCGACGAGACGGTTGTTCACATAGATATCAATAGCTTCACCAACTTTGCGGTCAAGCTCTACGACAGCACCACGACCAAGTTTCAGCAATTGACTGACCTGCATGGTTGCTTTTCCGAGGACTGCTGAAACCTGAACGGGAATATCGTACACGGCTTCAAGATCCTTGGAAGTCTTCATCTGCTCGCTGCCAGCTTCGGCCGCGGCGAGAAGTTCGGTTCCTTCGCCCTCAAGTTCAATTTGATCGTCATCGAGTTCCGAGAGTTCGAGATCGTCATCATCAGCCATTTTCGTCTCCTGCGTCTTTGGTCGGTTGCTTCACAGCAGCCGTCTCGCCGGCTGTGGTCGTCGGGTTTTCCTGCGTGCGCGGCTGTCCGTTTTCGGGGCCAGCATTGACGGGCTTCGCAGGATTTTGCGCGGTTGCCGTCGTATGGTTATTTTGTGTGTCAGGCTTGTCATCGGCCTGACCTTCGGTGATTGTTTCCGGTCTTTGCGCCGTGTCACCCGCGGGTGCCGGATTTGCCATCGTATCGTCTTGCGATGTTTGCATATTCCGCGCGTCGGTGCCATCGCCTTCTTGGGGTGCAGCCCTGTGTGCGGCTGGTCCGGCAGGGGATGACATGTCCGGTGTGACGTGTTTCACCGCTTCTGTCGGACTGCCTTGGGCCGGTTCAGCGGGATTGGCATCTGGACTGCGCAAGCTTTCCGGTGGCTCTGAACCAGATGTCTGGTGGCTGGCAGGCTTGGGGGCTTCTGTCGGCTGCGGGGAATTTGGCGTCGCCTCCCGGTCCATGTCCGACTTGTTTGGAATCTCCGTTGGGTCGGTGGGTACGGTGCCTGCATCTGCCCCTTCATCTGCCAGTGTGGAAGATGCCGGATCGTCTTTTGGAATACGGCTTTCCTGAACTTCGGGATCGCCCATATCGCTTTCTGTCAGACCATGGTCACTGGCATGCAGGGCCAGGGCATTGTCGATGATCTCGTTGATCTCGGACCAGATACGTGAACTGTCGCGCACTGCTGTCCCGTCGCCCCACGAAACCTGACAATCGCCCATCGCGACATCGGGTTCCCCAACAACGACGATCTTGCCGGAAAAACCACGCGAAACGGCAATGCGTTCTGTCGCCGCCCCGACATCTTTTTCAAGTTCAGGATGAACCTTGATCATGACTTTGGGGACATCAAACAGATTGGCCAGACATTGCCGGACAATGTCTTCGATCTCGGTCAACTGATACTGCTTCGACCAGGCAGGGGCCAGCTTGCGAATGACACCAAGGGCAACGTGAATGGCATCTTCGTTGATCTTGGCATTGGCGCGCTTTTGCTGCTCGTCAATCTGGGCCAGCTTTTCGGCAATTTCAGATTCCACGTCGCCAACGGCCTTTTCAAGCGAGGCCATGATTTGCTGGTGTGCTTCGTCAAATCCCTGTTTGTGACCCTCGGCAAAACCCTGTTCGTGACCGCGCTTTTCAGCATCTGCCACCATTTGGGTACCCTGTTCCTCGGTATAGACCGGGGGCGGGGGTGGCGGGGCTTCGTCTTCTTTCTTTTTCTTCTTTTTCTTGCCCAGTTCGTAATGCTCATCCTCGCCGCCTGCCGAACGGATTACGTTGTCGGCATCGTCGAAGCTTAATGAGAATGTGAACTTTTCAATGGCCGTCATATCGAACTGCTAAAACGCCTTGTGCAACAAAAGGGAGGAAGCCCTGCGGCTGTCAGTGAGCCGATCACTGTCAGGAGCATCAGCTTTCCTGATACAGCCAGTTGCGAATAATCGAGAGAGCTTCTTCCGGGTGTTTCTCCACGATCTCGCCGATTTTCTTGACCGAGGATGCTTTCACGCGGCCTTCAACCTGCGACAGGTTGATCAGTTCCTCGCCGTCGTCGGCACCACCAGGTGCCATCGGAACAGGCGCCGGACCTTCAAGGGCCGGTGTGCCCTCTGCGCTCATGTCCTCGGCAAGAAGCTGCCGCTGTGCCATGTCGGCCGCACTGGGCAGGGTTTCGAACGCACGGGTCAGCAGCGGGCGGACCACCAGCAGGATGACAAGGATGGCGACGATTGCCAAGACCAGCATCTCGGCGATGCGGAAGATTTCAGCCTTGTCGAGGCCAAGGAATGTCTCGATTTCTTCATCCGGGAACAGATCGTCGGTATCGGCGAACTGCATGTTGATGACTTCGACCTGATCGCTGCGCTGGGGGTCATAGCCGATGGCGCTACGAACAAGAGCTGCGATCTTCTCGAGGTCTTCCGGGGAGCGTTCCTGATACAGGCGCTCGCCATTTTCGTCGGTGGTGTAGGTGCCATCAACGAGTACCGCCACCGTCACACGCGAAATTTCGCCGATTTCCTTGACCTGTGTGGTGGTGGTTTTGGAAATCTCGTAGTTGACGGTTTCTTCAGTGCGGTTTTCCTGACTTTGGGTCCCAGCTCCGTTGGCAGCGTCAAAGTTTGCATCTGGCAGGTTGTTTTGCAGCGTTACCGGATCGGTGCCCTCGGTCTCGGAATTGGTGGCATTTTCTTCGATCGTCTGGCTTGAACGGATCACGCGCTCGTCAGGGTTAAAGCGCTCGTCAGCCGTTGTAACCTTGTTGAAGTCCATTTCGACCGAGACTTCGGCGCGAACCTCGCCATAGCCAAGGGAACGCGACAGCAAATCTTCGATGGTATTGCGCAGGCGGCTTTCCGTGCGAATGCGCATTTCGTCAGCGGTCTGCGTCAGGAAGGTCGAAGACTGCTGTTCGCCGTCACCGCGGGCAAGCAAACGTCCACGTTCATCAATGATCGATACCTTGCCGGGGTCAAGTTGTGGCACAGCGGCAGCGACAAGGTGCTGAATTGCAACGACTTGTTCGGGTTTCAGTTCACCGCCTGCCATTTTTACGGCAATCGAGGCACTGGCGTCCTGCGTTTCGCGCGAGAACATTTGGCGTTTGGGCAGAACCAGATGAACACGTGCCTGCTGGATCGACTGGATCGCGGCAATCGTTCTGGCCAGTTCGCCTTCAAGGGCGCGGACGTGGTTAATGTTCTGCTCAAAACTCGTCGCGCCGAAACCATCGGAATTATCGAATACTTCGTAACCGACAGAACCACCAGTCGGCAGGCCGCTTTCCGCCATGCTCAGGCGCATGCGGTTGACCTGGTCGGCCGGGACAAGGATTTCAGTGCCGTTATTCAGCAGCTGGTACTGGACTTGTTGATCTTCCAGGCGATTGACAATCTGGCTGGCATCGCCCGGGTCCAGATCGCGATAGAGCAGTTCCATGTTCGGGGCGGAAACGCGCATGATCAAGAATGCAAAGAAGACAAGCAGCAACACGCCCACGCCGCTGATAGCCATCAGGCGCGTTGGTCCAAGACTTTTTAGTGTTTGCAACAAGCCGCCCACGTTCGACTGCTCCGAAACGAAAATTTACCACTGTCCCTGTGCGGATCGATCCATGCGGAATGCGACCAGCATCAACAACGAATAGTTCTCCATGCTGAAGAACAGGTTAACAACCGGCAATTTTTGCCCAGTTGATGGATTCAAATTCACCAGTGATTTGAATCATTTGGATATTTAATATCCGCTTTTCTCTGCCCTTAATGTAGTGAGTCAGTCGGGTAAAAAGAAGCCCGGCACAGTGGCCGGGCGAGTCTGTTTTGGTGCTATGTGTTTCAAGGCGGGCTAACGCCCTGAAACAGATGTCAATTACCGTTTGATCCGAATCAGCTCATCGAGCATTTCATCGGTCGTGGTGATGGTTTTGGTGTTCGCCGAGTAAGCACGCTGGGTGACGATCATGTTGGTGAATTCCTCACCGAGATCGACGTTCGAGCCTTCCAGTGCCGAAGCCACAACGTTACCGGCACCATTCAGGCCCGGCTCACGGAGCAGATAATCGCCCGACTCACGCGTCTGGCGGTAAACGTTACCTGTGTGGTTTTCCATTTCATCAGGCGCCTCGAAGGTTGCGATGGCCAGTTTGTAAACCGGGCGTTTCACACCGTTTGCAAACTCGACTTGCAGGAAGCCATCTTCGGTGAACGCATAGTTCACCATGGTGCCTGCCTGCGCACCATTCTGGTTGATGAAGTGGGTGGTGTATTCGACAAGGTTACCGTTAGCATCGGAACCAGCCGCGAACTGAGTGATACCGTTACCGAGCCCGATGGTACCGAAATCAAGGGTGAATTCGCTGGTATCGGAACCATTGCTCCACTCTGCAGAGATGTCAGTGTCAACCAAGCTACCAGTTGACCCGACGTTTACCGCACCGATTGTTGCTTGCACACCATTAAAGCTCTGAAGGTTGCCGGAACCATCAAAGGTGATCGTACCAGCCTGGATCAGGCCATTCGGGTGGTCGGTCGGGTCAAGCTCACCGGTCGTTGTGTTGCCGGTAAGTTCAAATCCCCACCGGTTCTGACCGAGTTTGACAACCTGCAGGTTGACGGTATGCGCCGAACCAAGGGAGTCATAAATGGTTACCGGCATGGTGTTGTCTTCGGCAACAGTGCCGGTCGCAAGATCACCTGCAGTGTAAGTCGCTGACAGGGTTCCCGGAACGCCGGCAAAGTTGATGCCCGTCGCACTCAATGGTGTGCCCGTGACGTTGGCAATAACGACATCCTGATCGGCAAACGCACCAGTCAAGGTCAGGGTATCGTTGGTGCCCGTTGTGGTGGTGGTTGCGTCAATGCCAGTTACTGCACTGATCGCAGCAGCCAGGTCTTCGAGCGTATCACCAGTGTTAATCGTGATGTTGGTGGTCGTGCCATCATGGGTGATCGAGAACTGGTCACCGTTGTTGATGCCGGCAAGCGTTGTCAGGTCGGTCGTATCATAGTCGATGCCGGTGGTCGTCGATGTGGCCGTGCCGCCGGTAACTGCCGTTTCGTCGGAGTTCAGGTTCGCACCAAATTCGATGTTGGTCGTTGATGCGGCCGCCGTCAGGATCGAGTTGATATCAAGAACCTGAAGGTCGGTCACAGCCGAGCTGTTTGATGTCGTGGCGTTGCCATCCCCATCAAGCAGGCCACCGTCACGGTCGGTTGCCCAACCCTGCACATAGTAGCCGGCAGTGTTCTTTAGATAGCCGTCATCATCCGGCTTGAAGTCGCCAGCGCGAGTGAAGAACAGCTCGTCATTGGTTCCCGGCGATGCGGTGCCGCGAACGATGAAGAAGCCATCGCCGGAAATTGCCGCTGCCGTGGTCGACGAGGTTGCCTGCAGCAAGCCCTGCTTGCTGATCAGGGCGGTCGGATGGAAGCGTACGCCACCCGGTGTATAGCGGGTGTCGGTTGCGGCTTCGGTCACCAGGGTCGAGAAACGACCAATGGTTCCCTTGTAACCGATTGTATTAAGGTTCGAGATGTTGTCCGAGATGACGCCCAGGTTCTGAGACTGCGCATTCAGGCCGGAAACACCGGAAATCATTGCACCAAAAAGGCTCATTTTTCTTCTCCTGTTTCGACAGGCTGTTAATCAAATCCGGATGAATGCCCTAGGCGGCTTCTTCCTGCTCTTCAGTCCCGGAATTATCTCCGGTATCTGTGTTATCGTTGGTGGTGTCTGTGCTGTTCGCGCCCAACTTCACGTTGGTCAGGGTCGAGAACGGTACAGAGACATCGCCCATGCGGAGGTAAATGTCGCTGTCATCAATATCGACACTGTCAACTGTGCCGACGATACCGATTGCCACAGATGCCGGATCACCGTCTTCATCAAGGAAGCTGTCTCCGTTGGCTGCCATCGGGCTGACCACGAGGGTATAGGCACCAGGATCCTGTTCGACCCCGTTGTTGTTCTTGCCATCCCAGGTAAAGGTCTGAAGGCCGGAAACATCGGTAAGTTCTTCAGAGTAGATGGTCGCACCGCTCTGATCCTGAATCTGCAACTGCAGACGCGGAACTTCCGGTGAAACGTTGTATTTGTAAGTGAGCTCTTCGCCCTCTTCGCGCCAGTTGGTGTCACCAACTGCTTCGATCTCGGCACCGACATAGGACAGTGCAGAAAGCTGGCGTTGCTGGCCCTGCATGGCGAGCAGGTCTTCGAGGTTCTTGTTGCTCTGAATGCCTTGCTCAACCTGGGCGAACTGGCTCAGCTGGTCGGTGAACTTGTCACTTTCCATGGGCGAGGTCGGGTCCTGGTTTTTGAGCTGTGTCGTCAGAAGGGTCAGAAACGTATCAAAGTTCTGGGCCAGCTGATTGGCAGAGCTACTTGACGCGGCATTGTTGTTTGACTGCGCCAGACCAACATTTGTCAGGGATGAAATGGTCATGGGATTGTCCCTCTACCTTTCCTAGATCCGGATATCGACAAGGCCGTTGGGATTGATCCCATAGCCAATGGCGACATGTTCGGCGAGTTCGGTTCCACTCATGACATCGCCATCATCGGGGCTGCTGCCCTGATCGGCGGTCATACGAGATTGGCCGTTGCCGTCCTGACTCTGGCCACCTTCATTTCTGTGCTCGAAGGTGAAGCTTTGACTGTCTGCGTTCAGTCCCGCGTCTTTCAATGCTTGTTGAAGAGCACGGGAGTCTTGACGCAACATGTCGAGGGTCTCGCGTGTGTCGGCTTGAATGACGCCCTGGATGCGGCCGTCCTGACCGATTTCCATTTTGACATCCACGCGGCCCAGATGCTCGGGGCGAAGTTGGACCGAGATCTTGTCAACGCCCTCGCTGGCAGCGTTTCGGATTGAAACGGCAACCTGTTGCTGTACCTGCTGTGACGGAGCCTGACGCGCGGTTTGTGCGGTTTGGCCGCCGGTGTTGGTCTGATGCAGGGTATTTGTGCTGCCGGGCTGTCCATTTGCCGTGGCGGTGGCTTCAGTGCCGCCGGTCGCGGTGACCGCACCGTTTGTCACTGCATTCTGCTGTGCGGTTGCACTGTTTTGCGGGTTCTGGGCATTTGCCGCTGCTGCCATTGCCTGCTGTGCTGCCTGGGCAGTTTGTGCCGGGTTGGTTGTCGCGGCCTGTTGACCGCCATTGTTGGTTTGAGCAGAGGTCGTGGCATTTACGGTGCCGTTGGCATCGCTTTTACCTTTTCCCTCGCCGCTCATCGCATCAACGACACGCGACAGGAATTTGTCAGATGTTAGTTCATCACCGGTGCCGGTATCTGCGCCATTAAGGGCAATCTTGGCCGATCCTGCTGCTGCGGGCTGCGACAGGGCTGTTGAGTTCAATAGCCCGTCAGTTGTCTTGTCTGCTGTAGTGGTGCCATTGGCAGCAACATTCTGACCACCAGCCTGTGCCGGGTTCTGGCCAGATGTTACACCGCTCGCGGCATTCGTCTTCACATCAGCTGCCTTTGCCTTGGCTAACTCAAGTGCCTCGGGCGAGCCAGGGAGTGGAGCTGCCTGTGCAGGCTGGTTTGGATCAACCATGCCAGGGGTGACGGCTGCGTTGTCGGTTTTATCCGCATTGGTTCCGGCTTCCTCTTCGGAGGTGGCCGACTTGGTTTCATCGGACGAAGGGGTATCGCCTTGATCCGAAGCGTCACCTTCGTCATTGCCGCGATCAGCGTTGTCCGCGCTTCGCATATCATCAGATGCGTCGTCGTCAACACGATCCGCGTCGGAGTCATGCGGTTCATCGGATTTGGGGTCGTCAATTCTGGCGTGGTCTTCATGATCTTCACGCGAAGCACGGACCGGATCGTCTTCTCGACGATCGGCGGTTGGCGCATCGTCAAGATCCTGATCTTCACGCGCGGATCTGCGCGCACTCATTTCAGCGCGATGGTCGTCGATATCGTTCTGGGCAGATTTTGCCGCATCGTATTTGACCTGATGGCTTTGCTCAGACCAGTTGTCTGTGACCGATGCCATGATGTCACTAAAGCCGGACCCCTTGCGTTCGCTCGGGTTTGTGCCGGGTACGGAGACTGTTGGCATCACGCTGTTTGTAATCGCAGAGCTGTTCATGACCTTGGTCCTTATGGAAGCAGTGTCAGAACAGTTGCAAGTGACGGGCCAGTTTTGAGATTAACGTTTTCTACATATTTTCAGTACGTTAGGGCGCCTCGGTTCTGGAGGCATATTTTGCCTCGGTCAGAAACAGGTGTGTAGCAGGGAAAAATTGATCCAGTGGCATTCTGGCAGGAAGGAAACAGGGGAAATGCAAAAAAGGCCCCCGGCGATGCCGGAGGCCTAATTCTGTCAGTCGAATAAGTAAGGCGTCTTGGCCTAGGCCGAAATTGACAGCCCGGATTTTGCCGGTGCCGGTTTTTCAGCTTCATCCTTTGCACTTGCAGATGATTGTGTCGCTTCATTGGGAAGGGCAGGACGATCCTTTTGGGCCGTCATCACTGCCTGACGCAATTCGCCTTCGCTTTTTTCAGAAAGCTCAGCCCAAGAATCTCGAAGTGGTGTGAGAAGTTTAATAACCTCTGCTGCGGCATTGGGATCGTTTTTGCGATCCACATCCATCAAGCGGATCATGCAGTGCGTATAGAGCCGTTCGAGGTTCGCAGCGATCTCGCCACCTTGCTCCATGTCCAGAGTGTTCGCCAGATGGGCAATCAGCTCTTGCGCACTGCAATTGGCATTGCAGCGACCCTGAATGTCATTGCGCTCAATCGCCTTTTGCGCCTCTTGCAAGCGTGACAAAGTCTTTTCAAACAGCATGAACACCATTTTTGCAGGTGTGGCTGTATTGACCTGTTGTTGCTTGTATGTATGGGCGGCGTGTTCGTTCATGCGACACTCCTTGGTATACTACGCGTGTGTTCAGTGTGCATGTATGGCAGACAAAAGTTAACCTTTATCTTTTCCTGCAGACATCAATTCGTCGAGAGAACTCTGGATGTTCTTCATGCGTGCAAGGGCCGATTCCATTGCAATGAACTGATCCATAAGGACTTCTCGCTGCCGCGCGAGACGCTCGTCAATACGGTCAACTTTTTCTTCGTAAGACGTGCTTTGGGTTTCCAGATCAGTGATCGCCTGGGTCAAAGTCCCTTCTTCTTCGTCCAGAATTGAATCCAGTTCGAAGTAGAACTGTGCGCCAATGCCCACGCTGGTTGTTACTGTTGCGGTGTCGGCAGCACTGGCGTCACCACTGTAAAACAGTCGCAAACCATCAGCGGTTCTGATGCTGTTGCCCGAAACAACCGCGTTCTTGCCGGTGGTGGTCACGCCATCAACCGTGATGTCGTAGGTTACGCTATTGATCGTGCCACCAGACGCATCAATGTTGAACTCATAGGTCGCAGCGTTGGTTTTGCTATCAAAGCCGGTCATCGTGATATCGGAGTTGTCCGATTTGCCGCGGAACAGGAACAGTTCCATGACTTCTTCTGGCTCGTTAAGCAAAGCTTCATTGAGCGCAGTTTCATCAAGATCGATGGTTTTGCTCAGCAGCGGGTCTTCGGTCGCGCCATAGGCAACAAAGTCCAGGCCGATTTCAGCCAACACCGAATAGTCGTCCTGATCAGCCCGGTCAGTCACCCCGTTTGCAAACGAACCGGCAATCTGTTGCAGAGCGGACTCAATGCCTTTGACGGACGTATTGCCAAGCAAAACAGCGTCTTCGGATGCTTCACCGGTGGTCGGGTCAACGAAAGTCTTCTCGTTGATGAAGGTCTGAACCGCGTTGTAGGCATCAACGAAATCAAGAATCGCTGTCTTTGCCTGATTGAGGTCCTGTTCGATATCAATCGTGATTTGTGTTCCCGGTTCGGCGTCATACAGATTGATATTGAGACCATCAATCAGATCAGAAAACTCGTTTGACCCACGGGTCACGGTGATCCCGTCAAGTTCAATGCTTGCATTGTTGCCAACGTCGATGACATTGGTTGCATTGATTGTCGTCGCATCTGTCAGGACGCCGAGGCTTTGCAGAACGTTGCCGCTATCGTCACTGAACGACATGCGGTTGTCTTCGCCTTCGTCGGTCGAAGTCAGGATCAGCGTACTTTCAGTATCAGAAACCTTGACGACCGATGCCTGAACGCCGGTCGCGTCTTTGATATTGTTGATCTTGTCACGAATGTCCTGAAGCGTGTCGCCAGCTGATACAGTAACCGTCGAACTGCCGGCCCCGCCGGCCACAGTAAAGGTACCTGTTCCGGTGATCCCTGTAATGTCAGCGCTTGCCGCGACAGCCTGGGTATCACTTGAAAGTTTGTGTCGGCTTGCGACCTGATTGATCTCGAAGTTGTAGCTGCCGGTCTCAGCTGCGTTTGACGCAGTGACACCCATCAAAGTACCTGCCTCGGATCCGTCAGAGGATGCAAAAATCTGTTTGGCTTCAAAGATATTTCGCGAGTTATCAAAGCTCGTTGCGCCATAAAGGTTGGACATCGAGTCTTTGAGTGTACCAACAAGCGTCTGCAGCTCTTTCAGCGCAGCAATTTTCTCGTCGTTTGCCTCAACCCGTCTTTCAAGGTTGTCAGCAGGAATACGACGGGCAGCAATCATCTGGTCGACGGTGTCGACGAAATCGATGTTGGACGAACCGCCAGATAGCTGGACGCGACCGTTATCCCCAACATAGATATTATTTAAATTCAGACTGCTCATTGGTTAGCTCCTTGGGTGCTCCCGGCTGATTTTGCCTGCTACCGGTATCTCTTGTCAAACCGATCAGCAAGAACCATGCCTATGTGCGCCCACTCGCTGGGTTAAATTTCTTCGTCGACGAAACTGCCGAGATATTCGCGCATCTGTGAGAACAGCTGCTGAAGTTCTTTTGACGGCAGTTCGCGCAAGACATCACCGCTTACGCGGTCGGTAACTTTTGCAACAACGCGACCGGTATCCTGATTGAAGTTCAATTCAACGCGTGCCGTGCCGTTTGCAAGGTCCGGCAGATCAATACTGGCCAGAGCATCCTGCATTTTCTGCGGTACTGCGGATGCCTTGGTTTCCGGTTTCGCTGCTGCGAAGCCCGCGTCAGCTCTTGCTGCCGGGACTGCTGGTGCAGCCGGTGCAGACTGGGTGTTGCCACCCGAACTGCTTGGCGCACTATAGTTGTTTACGACTTCCATTTTTCAGCTCCTTAAAGCCGCCATCCTGTAACAGCAGGATGAAACTTGAAAAAGACGGGTACCTATCATCGGTGCCCAGGGACAAAAGATAGATTACTGCAGCAAGCGCAGCAGGTTTTGCGGCATCTGGTTCGCCTGTGCCAGCATGGCAACCCCGGATTGAACCAGGATCTGCTTGGAGGTGAAGTTGGTCATTTCAGCCGCAACATCAAGGTCAAGCAAGGTTGAACGGGCCGACTCAGTGTTTTCCTGAGTCGTCGCAAGGTTCTGACCAGCAAAGTCCAGGCGGTTCTGGGATGTGCCGACCGCAGCACGGGCGCGCTGCAAGTCGTCGATCGCACGGGTCACAACCTCAACCGCGCTTTGGGCGCTGGCGGCTGTGCTGATCGCATTGGCGCCGAGTGTCTGCAGGGAATCCTGGGTCCCTAGCGCACCTGCGCCGAGGGTTTCTGAGTCGACCGAATTCAACGTGATATCCAACCGATCATTTGCGGTGTTGCCCGCGCCAACCTGGAACTCGATTGAGCTCTGCAATGCCTGACCGTTGTCAGATGCCATGGTGACGACGTTGCCAATAGAAGAGTCAAGGCCGCTGCCGTTGAAGTTTGTGCTTGTACCAAAGTCGTTCGAGCCAGCCGTGCCGGCGGCAACAAAGTCAATTGAGGCAGAGAAGTTGGTGTTCACACTGAAGGAAAGGCCAAGTTCATCGAAGTCGAGCGTTGCATTCCCTCCAGCAGGAATAGCCGTGGTTCCGCCTGTTGCGGCGTAGTCCGAGACATCAATGGATTGCGAGCGGTCAGCCACACCATCGATCGTGCTGGTCACGGTCATAATGACCGGTCCACCTGCAGAAATCTCGTTAATGCTGACCTCGAAACTGTTGTCTGTAAGGTCAGTGTCGGTGTCGGTCGCCCAATAATTGTTATCGGTAATCGCAAAGTTATCGAAACCGTTGACGGGAACAAGTGCGCGACCGCCGCCGGTGGCAGCAAGGTCACCAAACTCAAGGGCGACATCTCCGCCGTCACCAAGCAACTGTATTCCATTGAAGTTTGTGGAGGACGCAATTCGGTCAATTTCATCGCGCAGCTGAACAAACTCATCATTCAGGAAGCCGCGCTCGGTATCGGACAAGTTGCCAGATGATGCCTGAACCGACAGTGTTTTCATGCGGACAAGGATATTGTCGATGGTTGCCATACCGCCATCAGCGATCTGGAGCATCGAATTGGCCTGGCCGACGTTTACGGAAGCGGTTTTAAGGGCTTCGGTCGTCGCATTAAGGCGTGCGCCAATTGCCATCGAGGCTGCGTCATCACGTGCGGAAACAACGCGCGTACCCGAAGACAACTTCGACAGCGACCGGGTCGCCATTTCGTCAGAAGCAGACAAGTTACGGTGCGCGACGTTCGCAGCATAATTCGATATAATATTAAGAGCCATGACGCATCTCCTACATGGATAGCTCTGGACAACATCTTGTTATCCGTGACCCGGCACACTTGCCAGATTTTTTTCAACCCATAACCTAGGGGTGAAAAGTGTAATACAGGTATGGTGTAATATACTTTTAGGTTAGATTTATGTCTAGATAAAAAAGATTCTGAGATTTATCCATTAAAAACAAAAGGTTATTTCTGGCGGAAGTGCAAGGAACTGCCGATGTTCTTAATATTTTGTAAACGAATCCGACTCCGTTCGCATCATCCTTGACATGCAAAACAACTATCCAGACGTATAAAATTAAGGCTTTAGTTTGTTGGTGGGCTAAGAGCCGAGCCATCAGGATGCAAATACGCTTATTTGTAGAGCGGGATGCAAAAAAGGGCGACCCGAAGGTCGCCCTTTTGCAAAGAAGTGTGTTTTTCCAGATTACTGGAGCAGACGC
>NZ_DBGS01000076.1:0-47077 GCF_002295455.1 Thalassospira sp. UBA848
GGTGATCCGTGAAAACATCACGATCGCCTTGGGGCTTAAGGCGGTCTTTCTGGTGACGTCCATCACCGGTCTGACCGGACTCTGGCTTGCCGTTCTGGCCGACACCGGGGCGACGGTTCTGGTGACGATCAATTCGCTGAGATTGTTGATTGCCTTGCGAAAGGCATAGGTCACAAAGAACACAGGCAACAACAAATAAAGCCCGGCATGATGCCGGGCTTTTGCTTTGATATTGTTTTGTCCCGGCGCTTAAAGGTCTGTCATCATCTCAGATGGAATGATGGCGCCGCGATGGGTGATGACCTTGCTGGCAAGCTTGTGTCCGGTAAGTGTTGCTGTCACGCCGTCCTGTCCCTTGAGCAAGCCTGCCATAAAGCCAGCATTAAAGCTGTCACCGGCGGCCGTCGTATCTATCGGGGTGACCGGTTCCGGGATCGGGACGTGTCGGGTTTCCCCACCGTCATAAAGCAGGCAACCTTGCTCTCCCTGTTTGACGACAATCAGGGCAGGGCCCAGTTTGGCAATCCGGTTCACGGTGTCTTGCGCCGTTTCATCACCCCAAAGAAGCTGTTCATCATCAAACGTCGGCATCATGACATCGGCAAGAGCGGTGATGCGTGCGTATGTCTCACGCGCCTGTTCTTCCTTGCCAGACCAAAGCTTGGGCCGGAAATTGCCATCAAAGGCGATCTTGCCACCCTTGTCTTTGTGGGACTGAAGTGTCTGGAACAGAAGCGTGTTTTCGTCTTCAAGCACATGCAAGCTGATCCCGGAAAGATACAGCCACGGCGCACCTTCAAGCGCGTTTAGGTAGGCCGGGCTTGCCAGTGAAATCGTCTGGCGTGCGGCCGACTGATTGCGCCAGTAATGGAAAAAGCGTTCGCCATCCGTGCGATTGGTTATCGAATAAAGCCCGGTGTTTGCTTGGTCCGTACTGATCAGGAACGCATCGCTGACACGGTTGTCTTTCAGAACGGATCGGATTTGTTCCCCAAAAGGGTCTTCACCAACCGCAGAGGCAAAAGCGCACTTGATCCCAAGCCGGGCGAGATAAACCGCAGTATTAAACGTATCACCACCAACCTTGACGCTTGCATCACCGGTCGGGTCGAATGAAATTTCGCCCATGGCTTCGCCAATGCAAATGACATCAACAGACATCACAAAACTCCCTGAGGTGAACTAGCGCAGCTTGCCACGTGCTGCGACCGCCATTTCCGTCATTTCGCCGTTCTGATCCTTGATCCAGACGGTTGGAAACAGGTTGGTCACGACGCAGATGTGATTGGGGATAATCGAAATCACGTCACCGACTGCCGGATCCCAATTGCTGTCACCAAGCTCGACGATGCCATGCTCTTCGGACAGGCCGACAATTGACGCATCCGGTGCCTCGCGAACCATGCCGAAACCCTCCAGGCCGAGCAGGTCGGAACTTAGCGCCTTTGATCCGGCATCAATGATGGCGCGGGTTTTCGTCGGGCGGGAAACCACGGTGGTCTTAACAACCGCGGCAGAATTTTCAACGCCACATGCGCCGCGCGCAATCAGGGAACGGTCATTGTATATGTAGGTCCCGGCGCGGTGTTCAGTTGCGTGATTGAATGCAGGCAGGGCGTCCAGATTTGGCGTGCCACCGGTCGAAACAACCGGGCAGGGGAGCCCTGTGTCCTCGAGACGTTGTTTGGCATCACTCAGCCATTTGTCGACGTTTTCTGAGTGATCCATTGGCGGATAGGTCATCAGGCCGCCAAATCGCAGTCCGGGCAGTTCGTTAATCCTTGATGCGAGTTCGGCGGCGTCAGTCGGGCTTTGCACGCCACACCGTCCTGCGCCGGTGTCGCATTCCACAAGAACGGTCAATTCGGTTTCTTCATCGGCAAAGCGCGCCGACAGCCCCTTGGCAACGGTCAGATTGTCGCAGGTGACAGACAGGGTACATTTGCGCGCAAGTGCCGTCAGACGATCAAGTTTGGCATCACCGATGACGTTGTAGGTCAGCAATATGTCGCGGAGCCCGCCCTCAACCATGACCTCGGCCTCGCCAATCTTCTGGCAGGTGATGCCGATTGCCCCGGCCTCAATCTGTCGTTTGGCAAAAAACGGCAGTTTGTGCGTCTTGATATGCGGGCGTGTCTTAAGGCCCGCCGCATCGGCAAGGTTTTGGAAACGCGCAATGTTTTCGTCAACGACGGGGAGGTCAATCACAAGGCAGGGGGTATCAAACATGCTGGTTCCTTATTGGTTTGAGGTTGGCGCTCTCAGCTTTTTGCAAAACGAAATTGACATATCTTGAACGCCGCTGCTAGGGTAAATCCGAAATAACGGTATGGATTACGGTATAGCGGAGTTCAGTAACGCGTTTCCCATAGATTTTGCGAAAATCGGGATTTCCCACGGGCTTCGATAGATCTGCGAGGATGGCGAATGAACGTTCCCGAGGATGTTTCATTCAAAGAAGTTTTCGATCCGTTGGAAGCCAGGGCTTGCAGGTCTTTCATGCAACTCCCGAAAATTTGGAAGCAGGAAAAATTACGATGACGATTAAAAGACACGGTGTTGGCGAAGGTAAGGGCAACGGTCAGAAGGCATTGCCATTTGCCAAGGCCACCGAGGCGGATGGCTGGCTTTATGTGTCGGGACAGACCCCGATGCGTGATGGTGAAGTTGTCGGCAACGGCATTGTCGAACAGTCCCGCATTGCGATCGAAAACATGATCAAGATTGTTGAAGATGCCGGTTACAGCACTGCAGACATCATGCGCATTGGTGTCTGGCTTGATGACGCGCGTGATTTCTGGTCGTTCAATGGCGTTTTCGAGGAATATTTCGGCGAAAACCCCCCGGCACGTGCCTGCGTGCAGTCCTCGATGGTTGTTGACTGCAAAGTAGAAGTCGACTGCATCGCCTTTCGTAAGGCATAACAGTCTGCACTTATTGCGCTAAGACGTTAAGCGAGGGGTTTATGGCAGAACAGCAGATACGAAAGCGCGCGCGCGGCATTGATCGTGCGTTCGATATTCTGGACCATCTGCGCGATGTCAGAACCTCTCAGCGTCCTGCTGAGATTGCCCAGGCTTTGGGGGCGCCGACCTCGACGGTTTATGATCTGATTGGCACGCTAATTGATCATGGCATGCTTGAAGTGACCGATGCCAATGGCTCGGTCTTTTTGGGGCGGCGGGTTTATTTCCTTGGTCTTGCCTATCGTGATTATTTCGATCTAACCCGGCAGGCGGCCGGGGTGCTTGACGAAATTACGGCGAGCACCAACGAAACCTCCCAGTTTTGCATGTTGGACGGCAACAAATACACGGTCGCCCTGCAACGCGAAGGTAGTCGCCCGTTTCGCATTTCTGCCGACGTTGGGGAGCGTACGGCAATTCCGTGGACGGCATCTGGTCGGTTGTTGCTAGGTCATCTTGATGACCAGGAAATTCGCGATCTGATCCCGGCTGAGGACTTTATCCTGCCCGACGGACATCAAATGGATATTGACGCATATATCGCCGAAATCCGTCGCGCGCATGACGAACGCTTTTTCTCGTTCGACAGCATTGTGGATACCTTCACCCATTGCTTTGCCGCACCGGTCTATAATCAAAGCGGTATCTGTTCGGCGACACTGTGTATCGTCGCCCCCAAGGACGACGCACGTAAAAACTATGATCTCTATAAAAACGTGCTTCAGACAGCGGGCGACAAGCTTTCCAAAACCGTCTGATCCAATAGGGCACCGTTCAACAAACACATCACCCGGATCGATCGTCCGGGTGTTTTTGTTTTTGCGTCTTGGTGTTGTTGTGGAATTTGGTCGGAAAAGAGAAAGCGGCGGTTATCGTTTCCCGCATCGATAACCACCGCTTTTCCACCTTGAGAGGCCTATGGGGAGAGAGGACCCATAGGTCTGAGAGACAAGCCGCTTGGGGACAAGTGCGAATGGGTTTCATTCGCGGGCTGTGTCGAGACCCGTTATAGGTAAGAAAAAATATCAACGCAAGTGAAAATCGTTCTCATTTGCGAAAAACTTTTGGTTGATTCCTTTCTGATGTAAGTATCCCGACAAAAACAGTTGGTTAATCGCGGCGCTTATGCCCGGATTTCCGCGATATTCAGATATCGGAAATAGAAAAACCCGCAGTGTTTGTGCGGATTTTGAATGGTTTTATCGTCGGATTTGTTCAGGCAATGATCCGGCGTAAATGATTGTCCCAGTGTTGCGATTTCAAGGAATCGTCGGGCAGTTCAACCCGTTTGCGACGAATCGCATCCATCCGCCAGCCATTGCCAAGGCCGCTGGTGCCAACAAATTCACCGGCGCGATCCGTCGCGGCAAGCCCGCAGCCATCCGGGGCCGCGATGTGGGTCAGGAAGTCATTGGTTCGCGCATCCCAGAAGGTCACAAGTCCGCCACGTGGGCAGGAAATGCCAAACACCTGACCCGATGCATCAAATCGCACCGACCCGCAATATTGCCGCATGCGGTACTGAACCGTATCCGGGGCCTCTATCGGGCGGATGTCTGACCCCGGCTGCCAGATGCCGACAAGCGGCACCTGATCGGTCAGGCCGCCCTGATACTGGAAACCTGCGGCAATCGTGCCGTTCGATGCCACATCAAGATGGCGGATAGAAAGTTTGTGCCAGTCATGTTTGAGCGCTGCCTGATGCACAAGCTTGCCCGTACGGCGATCAATGATCGACAGGTTGGGTTCCATCGAACTGATATTAAGGGGTGTGCGGCCATCTTGATCTGGATGGGTGTGCAGCCCGCCATTGGCAATTACCAGATGTTCACCGTCCGGCATCAGATGCAATTCATGCGGGCCGGTGCCAAAGCTGTCGAATTCCGCCACCCGGCGATAGCCATCCTTGGCATCCCAGACGGAAACCACCCCGCGCGCATGATCAAAATCGTTTTCGGTGATGTAAAGATAACGCCCATCATTGGAATAGATCGCATGGCCATAAAACCGGCGGTCTTCAGGGCAATGCAGTTTGGCGCGCACCTCCCCGGTATGGCGATCAAGGATCAGGCCATAAAGCCCCGGACGGCGTTCAACCGCTGCCACATCAACATGGTCGGGGCGAAGACCGATATCGTGACCACGGCCGGGCAGGGGCTGTTCAAACAGGATTTTGCCCGACGCATTGAACGCGCTGACATAATAATCGCCATTATCCCCGGCACTGGCAGAGATATAAACCGCGCGGTCTTCGGCGTTTGGCGTGGTTGCCGCACGGGCAAGTCCCACCGGTAGCAGGGTGAACGCCCCGCCAACGCCCATAAGCTTCAGAAAGGTACGACGTTGAGTTTCCATCTTTGATCTCCTGCGCCCTGTGCCTTAGTCACCATCAAGGGCGTTAAAGCCACCGCCAAGCTGGGTGTTGCCGCCCACATCGTTCTCAACAAGCGTGGTCAGGAATTCGATTTGCCCCTTAAGGTCCGTCAGCGTCTCATAGCCATCCGGCTGTTCCAGAACCTCGGCGACCGAGGGCGGTAGCTCGGCAACGCTGTCACTGACTGTTTGCCAATTAAGACGGAAGGACCGATCCAGCAGGCTGTTGTCAATCAAGGCCGCCAGACCTTTGCCTTCTTCACCGATGTTGCCCCATTTGCCGTCATAGATCGCAAACAGGCCAATCAGGTTATGTTCGATATTGCGAAGTGAACGCTTCGAAAGCGGGCTTTCGGCGCGGCTTGCGCGTGCATCTTCGGCATTCTCGCCAAGCGGGCGGGCAAGCTTCTGTGTCGAGATGATCAAAAGGCCTTCGTGAAGGGCACGATACAGATCGGTCGCGGCAAACTTGGCAGTGGGATAATCCATGCTGTCCGGGCCAGAATTTTCCATGGCGGAGGCAAATTCGGGCCATTCGTCCTGCAATTCAGCCGACAGGGTACCAAGGTTGGTGGCAATCGCGGTGCCATATTGGCACAGGAATACGCCATCTTCATCAGCTGCAATCATCTGTTCTCCGTGATCATCGGCAAACAGGATTTCCTCAAGCGCCGGGAATCCTTGAAGTGCTGCACTGGCACCGGAAAGCTTTTCGGGATTGGTATAGGCCGCTGGTTTGTCAAACATCAGTTTGCGGAACTGACGGGCCGCAGTGCCATGTTTGTCCGGCCAGTATTCGATATGCTGATCACGGCCGTTCGCAACCATCGGCCCCATCCGCCATGGCTGGATTTCCTGCCAGATATCCATCGCGGCGTGAAAGGCAGTTTGGGTGTCCTCAAGTCCGCCCGCATCCGGGTCAGAACAGAAATTCTCGAACTCCTCTGTCAGTGTCTCGGTTGACGCATGAAATTCATCCAGTTTGGGGGGCATGACGGTGCCCAGCAAATGTGCCAAAACCGCTTGATAGTTTTCATCGGGGATATCGGCATGGGCATCGGGGCTTGCCAGACCAAAAGCCATTGCTGTCGTGGTCGAAAGCAGCAAACTGCGCCAGTTGGGTTTGAAGATCATATCACTTTTCCCGATATCCACTTGGTTGATGTCGTGTTCTGCAAGGTGTAGCGCATCACAGTGATTTCAGAAACGCCAGCAACTGACTGCGCTCTGATGGTGGCATCCTTGTGACAGCATCGCGCGCGGCTTTGGCCTCGCCGCCATGCCACAGGATCGCTTCAAGAATGGTTCTAGCCCGGCCGTCGTGCAGGAAGCGGGCGCGTGGATCAATGTCTTGCGCGCGGCCGATGCCCCAAAGCGGCGGCGTGCGCCATTCAGTGCCCGATGCCTGTGCCTCGGGCCGATGATCTGCAAGGCCGTCGCCCATGTCATGAAGCAACAAGTCCGTGTAGGGCCAGATGACCTGCCCGGACTGTTCGGGCATGTCGGCACGTTCGGGCAACACGTAACGCGGCGTATGACAGGATGCACAGCCGATTGCTGCAAAGATCGTTTCGCCGACCAAAACATCGGCATCGTTGGCATTCGCGCGGGCCGGCGGGGCGATGTTACGGGCGTAATACAGCACCAGATCGGTCATCACTGAATGGACTTCCAGCCCCTCGAACTCATCATCATCGCCATCGGGTGCTGTAATGCAATCCGTTTGCGCAGTCGTGCAGTCACCGCTGGCATTTGGATAAAGCGGGGTGGAAAGGCCAATATCGAACTGGAATGCATTCTGGTTTTGCTGATCCAGGGTCGGCATGCCAGCCTTCCAGCCAAACCGGCCAATCGCCATTTCTGATTTGGAAATGTTCCAAACCTGATTAAGCCGCCCGGAAATGCCGTTGCCGTCTTCATCCTGCGGATCACTGGCCGCCATCAGGGTGCTATCGGGGATGGCCTCCAGCAGCCCAAGCCCGATCATCGGTGGGGCAAGGCGCGGGGACACCATGATGTCGGGGTGCAGCGGCCCATTGGCCAGATCGGTCATTTCATAGGTTGGGTTGCGCAAGGTAACCGTCTCACCCCCCGCCAAGAGAACGTCGGTTGTTGTGTAGGTTACCTTGACCCGTCCTTCGGCGTGAATACCGGGGATCGAGAAATCCTGAAACTGCCCGCCATAAACCGGGTCGGGAATGGTGGCCAGCTTGCCATCCAGATGATCGCGGAGTTGCTCGGTGGTCTGTGGCGGGATGGACAGGCGCAGCAACATTGATGTTGCTCCGGCTTCACTATCATTTTCGTCAACCGGATGACCGCGGCCATTGCGGATATGGCATCCGCTACAGGCGCGGGAATTAAACAGCGGGCCCAAACCATCTGCCGCCTTGGTGCGGGTCGGGGCGGTAACCCACAATCTTTGAAAAAGGGCTTCACCCAACTTGAAATCAAGCCGCTTTTCAAAGCTCATGTTGGCAGAGTAATGGGTGAAGGCATTCCGGCCATCTGGTTTAAGCCAGGTTGTCGCACCACCCGGAAAAGACGGGTTCGCCGTTTCTTGTGCGTGCGTCGAGGTCATCGACGTTGCCAGCGTCAGGCCCGCGAAAGCGGTTGTCACAAGGGCAGGGACTTTTATAGCGGGATGGATCATGGAATGCTTCTAAGTCGTGGCGTTAGAAAATGCAAAACGGCGGGAGACTTCATCCCCCGCCGTTCACAGTCAGTCAGGCAGGTGCCTGATGATCACGATTAGTTCACGGCAGCCGGGTTGTCGAGGCTGTCAGAGCCTTCGAACTCAATCCCGTCAATGCCAACAGCAGCAATGATCTGTTCGATCGATTTGGTCTGATCGACAAGCGCATCAACAAAGGACTGAACGACGGCATTGCCATCTTTGTTGCCCATGGCAATCAGCTGATCAAAGGCTTCGCCACCCTGTGCGCGGGTAACCATGACTTTACCGGCAACAACCGATGCAGCCAGCTTGGCGCGCAGTTCGGTGTCCAGTGTCGCGTCATTGGCCGCAACCAGATCAGAAAGCGACGGACCTTCAACAACCGAACCGTCAACACGGGTGTAACGGCCAAGGTAAACGTTCTGGATGCCCAGTGCGTCATAGATGTGGCTGTTGTGGGTGTTGTCCGAGAAGCAGTCATGCTCTTCTTCCGGGTCATGCAGCAGCAGGCCAAGTTTGGTACGCTCGCCGCCCAGTTCGCCATAAGACAGCGAACCCATGCCGGTTACAATCGCGGTCAGGCCGGGAACGCCATCACCTTCAAGAACGGTTTCGCGTGCTTCGCCGCCTTCGGCCCACTGCGCGGTCATCCATTCAAGATCAGAAACCATCAGATCAGCTGCCGCCTGAAGGTATTCACCACGACGGTCGCAATTACCATTGGTGCACGCATCACCCGATGCATAGTCGGTCCATTTACGTTCGCCAGCACCGGCATCGGTCCCGTTGAGGTCCTGACCCCAAAGAAGGAATTCAATGGCGTGGTAACCGGTGGCAACGTTTGCTTCGACGTCGTCAACTTCATGCAGGCTTTCAAGCAGTGCGGTATCGATGGTCGAGGCATCGATGGTTTCGCCCGAAATGGTCAGCGTCGGATTGGCAATCACATTGGCGGTGTATGCCGGGTTTTCTTCGCTTTCTTCGCCGTAAAGGCCGGTTTCGACATAGTCGATCAGGCCTTCATCAAGCGGCCAGGCATTAACCTTGCCTTCCCAGTCATCAACAATCGCGTTGCCGAAACGATAAACTTCGGTCTGCTGATAGGGAACGCGCGACGCCAGCCATGCGGATTTCGCGGCTTCAAAGGTCGCAGCCGACGGATTTGCAACCAGTTCTTCAATCGTCGCCTGCAATTCCTTGGCGGTGATCAGTGAGTCCTCGTAACCGGCATGCGCGATATCGGCATAAGTGGTCAGCACGTCTTTGGCGGCCGGTGCGGCATGTGCCTGCGCGCCAAGGGTAGAGACCAGCGCGGCCGTACCCAGAATCTTTGCGATCTTCATAGGAGTTCCCATCTATCCCTGAATGGTGAGCCAAGGGCAAAAGCCCCTTCGATCAAGGTGAAAATCCGTCACGCCCAAAGACTGAACGCGCACAGGAACTGTGACCCTGATCACTTTGCTTCCGCCAATTGATACTGCTTGTGAGAATGATTTTCAATTAAAGAATCATGAGTTTGCCAAATTTTGCGTTTCAGCACTGTTGTAATCCTTGGTTGACGCCGTTCTTAGGGCTGATCAGCATCCGATATGGAAGTTGACCTGTTTTTAAGCTTCTTGGCCGAAAGTGCGGGTTGGCATTTTCAAAACCATATAACCCCTGATCGTGCAAAGAGAGAGGCCCGATGAGCAACCAGACGTCGGAAGAAAAGAAAGTCAAACTCTGGGATTTCCCGGTTCGCCTGTTTCACTGGGCTCTTGTTATTGCCATCGTCACTGCCTGGTGGGCCAATCGGGAGGTGATGATTGATATCCATGCCATTGCCGGATACAGCGTTCTGGCGCTTGTGATCTTTCGCCTCATCTGGGGCTTTGTTGGCAGCTCAAACGCCCGCTTTGCTGATTTCCTGACTGGTCCACGTCGCGTGATCGATTACTTGCGCAAATTGCCCAACGGTTCGGTGTCTGAGTTGACATATGCCGGGCACAATCCGGCAGGGGGCTGGATGGTTTTGGTCATGATTTTGCTGGTCGGGGTGCAAGCGGTATCTGGCCTGTTTGCCAGCGAGAATACTTTCCTTTTCTTTGACGGGCCGCTTGTTGCCTATGTCAGTTCCGACTTTGCCAGCACCATGAACTGGATCCATCAAACCAATATCAATCTGATCTATGGGGCGGTCGGACTACACGTGTTTGCCGCTCTGTTTTATCTGGTTGTCAAACGCGAAAACCTGATCCGGGCGATTGTGATTGGGACCCGCCGCGTGCCCGCCGAGTTGGCAGGGCGCTTTGCAAACATTCGGTTTGCTTCACCCTTTATGGGGATTGCGATCCTGATTGTCTGTGCGCTTGTGGTTTGGGGTGGTGTTACGCTGGCGCGTGGCTAGTTCGGGGTAGGGGCCCGAACAATAACAAAGGCCAACGTTCTGTCGAAGGAACGCTGGCCTTTTTGATTTGCATGTAAGCCCCATGATCTGGCCGGGGTGCCAGATCAAATTTTACTTGGTGCGGAACTCGTCGTGGCAGCCCTTGCAGGATTTGCCAAGATTGCCCATCGCGGCCCCAATGGCGCCCTTGTCACCGACCGCATCGGCAAGGGCGAGGGCGGCTTGCTGCAATTCGGGGAAGCGACCGGCGAAATCATCCCAATTGGACCAGATGTCGGCACTTGCGGTGGTTTTCACAGACGCATCCGGGGTTTGCGGTTCAAAGGCTTCCGGGGCAGCGCCCGCCGAAAAAGCAATACCCTTTGCCAGATTGGCCAGAACCGGGTCAGGCAGTTCACACTGGCCTTTCATGAAGCAGCCCAATGTACCCATCGCACCACCGATCCCATCCATCAACATCTTGCGGTTTTCGACCAACGCATTGTCGGATGTCTCATCAGCCTGTGCCATCATCGGGAAAGCGGCCCCTGCGAACATGACTGTTCCAAGGATTCCTGCGGTAAGGAGGTTCTTCATCATGTGTTCTCTCTCTAAAAACGCGTTAATGTGTCTCTCCGGGTGCAGCGTACAGTTTGGATTATTATGTTGGGATGTAAGCATGTTGTTGCCATCGACCCGCCGCAAGGCTTAGTGTCCCAGCAACGCCCCCGAAACCGTAATCACAAGCGCGTGATCTCATGATTGTTCTGTCATTGCGCGCCAAGGAAACGTTCGCCCATGCCTGCTGCCACCCGCAATAACGCATCGCCTACGCAGTCTGCCCCGGACTCTCAGGCTCTTGACGCCATTATTCAGGAAGGCCGCGGCCGCGCGCGTGCGGTTATCCGCGACTGGAACCTGAAGCACGCCTATATCAATGGTATCTGGCGCCCGGCGGATAGCCGCGAAACGCTTGATGTCCTTGATCCTGCCAAGGGCGATGTCATCGGTGCTGTGCCGTTTATGCGTACATCCGAGGCGCGTCAGGCGATTGACGCGGCCAATGCAGCCTTTCCGTCCTGGTCTAGAATGCTTGCGCGCGAACGGGCGGCTATTTTGCACCGCTGGCGCGATTTGCTCGAAGCCTATCAGGAAGAATTGGCCGCCCTCATCACCCTTGAGCAAGGCAAGCCCCTTGATCAGGCAAGGCGCGAAGTGGTCGGTGCGATTGCCTATGCCGAATGGTACAGCGAAGAAGCCAAACGCGCCTATGGCCAAACCATGCCCGCAACCCAGCGCGATCGTCGCGTTGTTGTGCAAAAACATCCCGTAGGTGTGGTCGCGGCGATTACGCCCTGGAACTTCCCGCTGACCATGGTGGTGCGCAAATGTGCGCCTGCCTTGGCGGCAGGCTGTACCGTGATTGTCAAACCGGCGGAGGATACCCCGCTATCCGCGCTGGCAGTAGCCAAATTGGCCGAACAGGCCGGTTTCCCTGCCGGGGTGTTTAACGTCGTGACTGGTCTTCCCCATCCGATAGGCGAGGCACTGACAGGTGATCACCGTGTACGCATGCTGTCTTTCACAGGTTCGACATCTGTAGGCAAACGTTTGATGGAACAATGCGCACCAACGATGAAAAAGCTGTCGCTGGAGCTTGGCGGAAATGCGCCCTTTATCGTTATGGACGACGCTGATCTTGATGCGGCTGTTGCCGGCGCGATGATTTCAAAGTTCCGCAACAGCGGCCAGACCTGCGTTTGCGCCAATCGCATTTTCGTCCAGAATGGTGTTTATAATGCCTTTGTCGAAAAGTTTGTTGCGGCCAGCAAGGCACAAACAATCGGCAACGGGTTTGTGCCGGGTACGGAATTGGGGCCACTGATCAATCGGCAGGCGGTGGCGAAGGTCGAACGCCTTGTGGCCGATGCCCAAAAACGCGGAGCAACCCTGACCTATGGTGCCCCCTTGCCCGAAGAAGGCTTCTTCACCCGCACGCTTGTCATGACCGATGTGCCCGATAATGCGGATTGCTTTGACGAGGAACTGTTTGCCCCGGTTGCGCCGATCTATCGGTTTGGCACCGAGGACGAAGTGATCAAACTTTCCAATCGTGTGCGAACCGGGTTGTCATCTTATATCTACAGTCGAGACATCGGGCGCATTCAACGTCTGGCCGACCGGCTTGAGACCGGTGTGGTCGGCATAAATGATGGCACGACAAGCCACGAAGGCGCGCCGTTTGGCGGGGTAAAGGAAAGCGGTCAGGGCCGGGAAGGCGGGCATTGGGGGCTTGAGGAATATCTCGAACCCAAATATCTCAATTACGCGCTTTAAGACTCGAAGTCTGTCAGCTAGCCAAAGCGGTTTGATACGCGATATTGGCAAGCAATTCAAAAGATCGCAAAACGGCAATATCGCTATTGGATATTGCCGTTTTTGTATTTTTGAAGAGCTATGCAAAATTGTTTGCCCGGAGTCTGGCGAAAACGTCACCAAATTCGACCGAGTTGAAAGAAAATCCCGCCTGAGAAAAACAGTTTTCGTTGGTTTTTCTTCTGCGGTTGCAATGTCAAAGGGCTCCACAGTCGATGATTATGTCACGAAGGTGTCTCCGGATGCCTTGATGACAATGGGGTTTTTGCGAAAAATCCAAGCGAAACAAGGGCCTTATTTGTCATGAAACAAACATTATAAACGCGCATGGCAAAAATGTGACTGCAGGATAAATAGGTATGCGCCAAATGCATGTTTGGGGTGAGAAAACTCTTCTCGTAGAAGCGATGAAACAGGCGTACATCGGATTTAACGAAACACATCGCGAAACCCCGGCGGGAACAATGCCGGATGATTTTATGAGGAAACGGACATGAAAATGTATCGTGATTATGATCTGGTTGCCCTGCAGCGTGAAGCTGAACATCTCCGTGCACAGGCTATGCGTCAGATGCTTGTTGCACTGGTACGCAAAGTTGGTGCCCTGTTTGGCGCACACAACAAGCCCCACGGTGGTGTTGCTGCTGGCGCGTAATTGCGCGGCTGACCACACCCTGCGACCGTTCAATCGGTACGCTTAAAAACGCCTCCGCATCTCGTTGTTGCGGAGGTGTTTTTGTTTAGGTCTGACCCTAGGCACTTCACCTTCGCAGTTTGCACCGCTATTAAGGGGGATCGACCCCCGTTCGAATTGCGCAGAAGTTGGTCTTTATGAAACTAGCCCATTACGCCTTTGGCGAAGAAAACCGTGACAACGGCACCATCGTGATTGTCCATGGCCTTTTCGGTCAGGCGCGGAACTGGACGGCCATCGCCCGGCGACTGGCGGAAAAGTATCACGTTGTCACCGCAGATTTGCGCAATCACGGACGGTCCGACTGGGACGCGGAGATGACCTATCCCGCCATGGCTTCTGACCTGGCTGAACTGATCGGCGATGTTTCCGACAAGCCGGTGCATCTGGTCGGGCATTCCATGGGTGGCAAGGCATCGATGGTGCTTTCCCTTTCGGCCGATGCCGGTTTGGTTGCCGATCTGGTCGTGGTCGACATTGCCCCGGTTTCCTATGACCACGATTATAGCGGCTTTATCAATGCCATGCGTGGCGTTGATTTCTCGGCCATTTCGCGCCGTGCAGAGGTTGAAGACGCGCTCTCATCCGGGGTGTCTGAAAAAGGCGTTCGCCAGTTCCTTGCCCAGAATGTCGCAACCGACAAGGATAGTGGTGCGATGTCATGGCAGGTCAATATTGATGCCATGGCCAACCATCTTGATGATATTACCGGCTGGCCAGAAGACGGGCTTGCCGAACAGTATGACGGCGATGTGCTGTTTATTTCTGGTGCGAACTCGCACTATGTCGATCCCAAGGACCGCGATCACATCAAGGCGCTGTTTCCCAAGGCGGCCTTTACAAGCATCAAGGGCGCAGGCCACTGGGTGCATGCCGAGAAACCCGATGCAGTGCTTTTGACACTGTCTGCCTTCCTGAAACGCTAGTCCGGTATTGCCAGCATGTTCGATGTTCCCAAAGGCTGGTCTGTCCCCGATCAGGATCATGTGCGTGTCAGTGATATCGAATGTTTGTCAGACAACTGGTATCGGCTTTATCGCGTCAGCTTTGATCTGAAACGCACTGATGGATCATGGCAAAGCCAGACGCGCGAAGCCTATGAACGGGGTAATGGGGCGGGCATTCTTCTTTATAATCGCACTGATCGCACCGTTATCTTGACGCGGCAGTTTCGCCTGCCAAGTTTTGTTAATGGCAACGAAGACGGCATGCTGATCGAAGTGCCCGCAGGTGTGCTTGATGATCGTGATCCGGCCGCGGCTGTCATTGCCGAGGTCGAGGAAGAAACCGGCTATAAGATCGGAAAACCCCGTCAGGTCTTTGACCTGTTCATGAGCCCGGGATCCGTCACCGAACGTTTGCATTTGTTCGTTGCCGAAGTCACCCGTGATCACCGCGAAGGGGATGGTGGCGGCCTGCACGAAGAGGGCGAAGATATCCATGTTCTTGAGATCGGCTTTGACGACATCATTCCGATGATGGCCGATGGTCGCATCCGCGATGCCAAGACGGTCATTCTTTTACAGCACGCGCTTCTGGCCGACCTGCTTGGCAAGTAATTGCCGTTACCAGGGCAACGCATTGCCGTCATAGGCATAAAACCCGCCAGAGCTTTCTGCGGTGAGTTGATCAAGTACCGTTAACATATTCGCAGTGGCCTCTTCGGGGCTCTGAACCCGAAGGCCTGATTTGGCAAACGGCCCGGAAAGGCCGGTATCGACCGTGCCGGGATGCAGGGCGACACAGACCGCTTCGCGTTTGTTGCGGCCAATTTCGATCGCGCTGCATTTCACCAACTGATTAAGTGCTGCTTTCGCCGCACGATAACCATACCACCCGCCCATGCGGTTGTCGCCAATACTGCCGACCTTTGCCGAAAGGGTCGCAAAGACAGATTTGCCAGACCGTGGCAATAGCGGGCAGAAATGCTTCATCAACAGGGCAGGGCCAATGGCGTTGATGTGAAACTGCTTGGCCATATAGTCGGGATCAATGTGTCGCAGGGATTTTTCGGGCTGGAATGTCTCGTCATGCAGATAGCCTGTGGCATCAACAATCAGCCGTACCTCGCCGCCCAGTGTCTTGATAAAGCTCGCGCATTCGGCAATGGAGTCCGGGCGATCAAAATCAAGCGCCGGGCTGCTGGAGCGCGAAAGCGCAATCACGCCCGCGAACTGCTGGCTTGCTTGCAGGTGGGCAACAAAGGCCTGCCCGATGCCGCCTGTTGCACCGCAGACCACGGCAAGACCATCTCGGGGGAAGCTTTCGAATGCGGGCGCGGTGCTCATATCGGCGGGCTCGGTTTTGTGATCGATATTCTGGTTACGGCTTGGCAATCACTGCGGTTCACATGTGCTTGGGCGGTGCGTCGTCGAACGCTCTTATCTTCACAAGCACAAAGGATTTCGAAAATGGCATATGCGTATACCGAGGCTCAGGATGCACAGGCAGTCGCCGAGCTGCAATGGGCGAAGGCCGATACGGTCATGTTCACCACGTTTACATCCTGTATCGGACTGATGGGGATCAAGGATGATCAGGTTATCGGTGTGCACTTGCCGCTGCGTGATGGTGCGAATGCGGTGACCAACGATGATACCGATGCCGCGATTGCATTGCTTGATGGTGCCGCAAATCCGGTAATCATCGGTGCCATCAGTGCCTGGAAGGCCAGCGCATCGGCTGTGTTTGACCATCTTGTTGATGCCCTTAACCCGGTTGAGCAATACGCCTATGGCGACGGGACCTATGGCGGATCGGTCAGTAACGGTCGGGTGCAGCCGGAATACGTCTGATCATGCTGTAAAGACCCAAAGAAAAAGCCGCCTGTCTTGCAATGGGCGGCTTTTGGCTTTTGCGTATTGGCTGCGGTACGTTATTCGGCAGCGTTGATGTGGGTAACGTTTGGCGCGCTGCGGGCACCCTTGCCCTCGTGATCGTGACGGCGGATGAATTCCTTGATCCGTGGGCTGATCTGTTCACGCCAGCGCCGCCCGTTAAACACACCATAATGACCAACACCCTGCTGAACATGGTGCATGCGCATGCTGTCTGGCAGGTTGGTGGTAAGCTTGTGTGCGGCGCGGGTCTGGCCCATGCCAGTGATGTCATCACGCTCGCCCTCGACGGTCAGAAGGGCGGTTTTGGTGATGGCGGATGGATCAACCGGAACCCCCTGCCAGCGCATGGTGCCTTCGGGCAGGCTGTGTTCGTGGAACACGGCCTTAAGCGTCTGAAGATAGAACTCGGCCGTCATGTCCATGACAGCCAGATATTCCTGATAGAAACTACGTTTTGCTTCGGCACTCTCACCATCACCTTCGACAAGGTGGTTGAACATGTCGTGATGGGCCGAAACGTGACGGTCCCAGTTCATGCTCATGAAGCCGGCAAGCTGCATGAAGCCCGGATACACACGGCGCATCACACCTGCATGGGGCAGGGGCACATGTGAAATCACATGGCGTTCAAACCACTCAAGGCTGTGCTGCTTGGCGAATTTGTTGACCTCGGTCGGGTTTTCGCGGGTATCAATCGGCCCGCCCATCAGTGTCATCGAGGCTGGCTGGCATGCTTCGTTTCCTGCAGCCATCAATGATGCGGCAGCGACCACCGGAACAGACGGCTGGCAAACGGCCATCATGTGGGTGTTCGGGCCAAGCTTGCGCAGGAAGCGCATCAGATAATCGACATAGGTATCAAGATCAAAATGTCCCAGATGAACCGGTACCAGACGGGCGTCAACCCAGTCGGTGATATAGACATCGTGATCGGGCAAAAGGGCTTCGACCGTGCCGCGCAGAAGGGTTGAAAAGTGCCCGGAAAGCGGGGCGACGATCAACAGGCGCGGGTCATCGGGCTGGTTTTTCAGGTGGTCGGTTTCGCGCTTGAAATGCAACAGGTTGCAAAAAGCTTCGCTGTGGACGACTTCCTCGGTGATCGGGACGGTTTCTCCGTCAATCACTGTGGTGTCCAGACCAAATTCCGGTTTGCCGTAACGATGGGTGATATGGGTGAACACGTCACATGCTGCGGCTGCGGCCCGACCCTGATGGGTGTAGGACATCGGATTGGCCGGATTGCGCAGCCACTTTTTGCTGGCATCTGCGGCCATACGAAGCGGGCTTATCGTGGCGTGCTGCAATTCATAAAGGTGATACAGCATTAACTCTCACTCCCGGGCGACCCACAAACTTAGTGTGGTCACCAACCTGGTTTACGGCTTTTCATCCTGTTTTCGCGCACACTTCACATGTGTGCACGCACTTTGGCATTTTTTCAGATTTCTGATCAGAGCTGCCAAATGGCCAAGGCTGATCTGATGCACAGCGGAAAACGGCTGGGTAGCAGCATGCAGAAATCCAGTAATTGCCATGAAGCCTACGTTAGTTCGACTTTCATGCAATAGCCATTAAGTATGATGAAATTCCAAATTATCGTTTTTCACCCTGATTCAACCGAATATTCCCCGTATTGTCGAGTAAAATTTTGCAATGCAGCGCAAGTTGTTGCGTTGCAATAAGTGTTTTCAGCCGTATTGGCGTCAGGCGCATGTTGTGCTGGTTCGTCTGCCAGATGCAAAGCAGACTCGTTTGTCATGTGCCGGGAAGACAGGCCTTGCTTATGCACATGTCAAAAAAAGCGCCGCTATCGGGGAGATAGCGGCGCCAGTATGCGGAGTATGCGGAATTCATTACTGCACGTGAAGAGGCCCTTTGGGGAAGACCGGGCGTAGGGAAGGTCTGACCGACAGGCGGGACAGGGTTTGGGTGCGGGGTTGCCTGCCGGTCAGACGCCCGTGATGGACAAAAGCTTGGTGGCTTATGGTCCGGGCCTCGTCAACACAGATAACGTGTGTTGGGAATTCGTAGAATTAGATCCTAGACCAGACCGCGAAGGGTTTGGGCCATGCCAAGTCCGATGACGAACAGGAAAAATCCTGTGCTGCCGACAACAGCGACCGTGCTGCAAAGCTCGTTCAAGCGGGTCGGGTTATCAATCAGTTTCAACATGGTCTGTCCTCCTCAATCTGTCTGAAGAAACCATACTGTTCCAATTTTGTTCCAGCAAGAACAAAATTGGAACAAATGAGCCTGAGTGCAAACAAGTAATTGATTTTACGTAAATAAATAATGTTCACAAATGTTCTCGTTTCGGGCTGAAAACACAAGCCAGAGCAGCATTTGTTCATGGTTATGGTTCAAAAACTCCCGGAAAACTGCGAGTCCGTGCGAGTCTTGATCAGGATGTTCGTCGTGTAACCGTTAGTCGATGGTGCTGGATGGTCTATCGCGCCGATCGATGAGGCCGGTTTTTGCAATAAGCGGTGCGCGACCCGTGAAATCCGCAAACTGTTTGCGCCGCAAACGTAAATGCATCGCTGGAATCAAATTGTTGCACGATGTTTCAACTGTCCTAAAATGCAGGAAATCAGGCTGTTCTTACGGTGGTTTTGCTACAAACTGTTACGGTTAAACTGAATTTCAGTAAAACGGCTTCGATTGCGTGTGATCGCAGTGGTCTTGCCCCGATGGATCGTGTAACAGTGCGCAATAGGATTTGTTGATGCGGTTTTGCTGATCAGGACACAGCAGGACACGGCGTCACGGTCCGGTGGTCAGGAAACTGGCGACCGATTATCGGTCACAGGCAGGGGCATATTCCTGTCGGGTGACAAATAGCAGGCAGGACCGGAGAACCCGGTTCTGCAACACGGCATCGGCCGTGCCCCGATTGTCTGCCAGGATCGCAAGATCCGGGGTCCCACCTTGGCGACGGGAAGGAAACGTTGGAAGGCTAAGGGCATAATGAAACAAAGGCTTAAGCATCGTATCGCGGATATCGTGATTTTCGGTGGGACCGGAGATCTGGCGCTACGCAAACTTTTTCCCGCACTGTATGAAATGGAACGCACCGGGCGTTTCGATGATGAAACCCGTATCTTTGGCGCATCGCGCAGCGAACATAGCGACGAAGATTTCCGGGCCAAACTGCATGAAGCCGGGAAGAAATTCATTCCCGAGGGTGAATTTGATGCGGAAATCTGGGCGAAATTCGCCAATCGCATCGCCTATGTACAGGTTTCTGCCGGGGATGAAGCCGGGTTCAAGGTCCTGCATGAAAAGCTGTCCGATCAGCCTGATCGTGATCGCGTCTTTTATTTCTCCACCAGTCCGGCATTGTTTGCCGACATGGCCTTTAACCTGAAAAAGGCCGGCCTGGTGACACCGAATTCCCGCGTCGTGCTTGAAAAGCCGCTGGGCCATGATCTGGACAGTTGCCGTGAAATTAACGGCCAGATCGGTGAAGTGTTCGAGGAAAACCAGATTTTCCGTATCGACCACTATCTTGGCAAGGAAACGGTGCAAAACCTGATGATCCTGCGCTTTGCCAACGCGATGTTCGAACCGCTTTGGAACAGTGCGCATATTGACCATGTTCAGATCACGGTCGGCGAGGAAGTCGGGGTCGAGGGCCGCTGGTCCTATTATGACGATGCCGGTGCGATGCGCGACATGGTGCAGAACCATATGCTGCAGCTTCTTTGCCTTGTTGCGATGGAACCGCCCTATGTCCTTGATCAGGATGCGGTCCGCGATGAAAAGGTCAAGGTGCTCAAGGCCCTTCAACCGATCAATGACAGCAACATCGACAGTTCCACCGTGCGCGGCCAGTACCGCAAGGGCGCTGTGGGCGGCAAGGAAGTTCCGGGTTACCTCGAAGAGGAAGGTGCCAATACCGACAGCACCACGGAAACCTTTGTTGCGATCCGGGCCGAACTTGATAACTGGCGTTGGTCGGGTGTTCCGTTCTATCTGCGTACGGGCAAACGTTTGCCCAAACGCCATTCGGAAATTGTCATCCAGTTCCGCGATGTCCCGCACCAGATTTTCCCGCTGGCAAAATCCATGACCAACTATCAGGCCAACAGGCTGGTCCTGCGCCTGCAGCCGGATGACGGTATCCATCTTGTGCTTAATAACAAGAACCCGGGGCCAGGGCTTGTGCGTTTGCGCCCGACGGCATTGAACCTGTCCTTTGCCGAGGCGTTTGGTGGCCGCAGCCCGGATGCCTACGAGCGTCTTTTGCTGGATGCGATTGATGGCAACAACACCCTGTTTGTCCGCCGCGATGAACAGGACATTGCCTGGCAGTGGGTCGACGCTATCCAGGATGCGTGGCAGAACAATCACGTCACGCCCAAAGGATACACCGCCGGAACCTGGGGCCCGTCTGCTGCCATCGCCCTGATCGAACGTGATGGCCGAACCTGGAACGAAGAAGCCGGGTTCTAGAATTGTGCACCCCGGTCCGGGCCGCAATGCTTGGTGCCGGGGGCTTGCGCAGCCGCGCCATGACCCCAACTTCGGGAAGAAGACATGACAAACGAACGCACATTCAAAAGCGGCGATGAAATGCTTGCGGCAATGGTCAAGGAAACCATTGATCGGTTGGAATTTGCCATCGCCACCCGCGGCCACGCCAGTATGGCTGTTGCCGGCGGACGCTTTCCCAAGCCGCTGTTTCAGACCCTTTCACAGGCGCGCCTTGACTGGTCGAAGGTGATCGTCACCCTTGGTGATGATCGCTGGGTCGGTCTTGATGATGATCAGTCCAATGAAAAGCTGGTCCGTGACAACCTGTTTATCAACGAAGCGCAGAATGCCCGCTTTGTGTCGCTGAAAACATCTGACAGCAGCCCTGAAGACGCAGTGGGAACCGTCAGCGCACGCCTGCGCACCGAAATGCACTGGCCGCTTGATATCGTATTTCTGGGGATGGGGGATGACGGCCATACCGCATCACTTTTCCCGTCCTCAACCCCCGAAGCCCTTGATAAGGGGCTTTATCCCAAGCATGGCGAACTGGTTGCTGCTGCCCGCCCGACCGTATCCCCGGTCCCGCGTATCAGCATGACTTTGCCTGCCATCCTCAATGCCCGGTATATTGGGATCCATATTACCGGACAGTCCAAATGGTCGACCTATGAGACCGCGAAAAACGGCACGGAAATCGAAGAGATGCCGGTTCGCGCCATCTTGCAGCAGAACGATGTCCCCGTCGATCTGTGGTGGAGCGCCGAGAACCCGAAAGGCTGAACCCCATGAAACGTGAAATCGAACAAATTACCAAACGCATTATCGAGCGTTCCAAACCAACCCGCGAAGCATACCTTGCCAAGATCGAGGCCGCGGCCTCTGATCGTCCGCATCGCGCGGCCCTGTCATGTGGCAACCTTGCCCATGCATCGGCTGGTTGCGGGGCTGCGGAAAAGCAGCGCATTAACGGCGAAGACGGCGCGAACCTTGGTATTGTGACGTCCTATAACGATATGCTTTCGGCCCATCAGCCGCTGGGCGTTTACCCGGACCGCATCAAAAAGGCGGTGTTTGAAGCTGGCGGCACTGCACAGGTGGCCGGCGGTGTTCCAGCCATGTGCGATGGCGTGACCCAAGGCCGTCCGGGCATGGAATTGTCGCTGTTCTCACGCGATGTGATTGCCATGTCTACAGCCGTGTCGCTGTCGCATGATGTGTTTGACGCTGCCATGTATCTTGGTGTCTGCGACAAAATCGTTCCGGGTCTTGTCATGGGCGCATTGTCATATGGCCATATCCCGGCGGTGTTTGTTCCGGCCGGTCCGATGCCATCAGGCCTTCCGAATAATGAAAAGGCCCGCATTCGTCAGCTTTATGCCCAGGGCAAGGTTGGCCGCAAGGAACTGCTTGAGGCCGAAACCGCGTCCTATCACAGCCCGGGCACGTGCACCTTCTATGGCACGGCGAACTCCAACCAGATGCTGATGGAAGTCATGGGCTTGCATCTTCCGGGGGCGGCGTTCGTGAACCCGAATACGGACCTGCGTGATGCGCTCACCGAAGAAGCCGCAAAGCGTGCGATGCAGATCACCAAGCTTGGCAATGACTATCGCCCGATTGGCAAGATCCTTGATGAAAAGGCGTTTGTGAACGGGATCGTCGGGCTTCTGGCGACCGGTGGGTCGACCAACCATACCCTGCATCTTCCGGCCATGGCACGTGCGGCCGGGATCGAGCTTCGCTGGGATGATTTCGACGAACTGTCGCGTGTGGTGCCGCTTCTGTGCCGCGTTTATCCGAACGGTCAGGCGGATGTGAACCACTTCCATGCCGCAGGTGGCATGGGCTTTGTGATTTCCGATCTGCTCAAGAACGGTATTTTGCACCCGGATCTTGAAACGATTCACACTGGCGGAATGGCGGCCTATGGCACCGAGCCGTATCTTGATAATGGCAAGCTGGCATGGCGTGATGCACCGGAAACCAGCCATGACGAGGAAATCCTGCGTCCGGCTGAAAAGGCGTTTAGTGCCGATGGCGGTTTGCGCATGCTTTCGGGCAATCTCGGCCGTTCCGTGATCAAGGTTTCCGCTGTGAAGCCGGAAAACCGCGTGATCGAAGCCCCGGCTGCGGTGTTTACATCCCAGGAAGAAATGATGGACGCCTTCAAGGAAGGCAAACTGCATCGTGATGTGGTTTGCGTTGTCCGCTTCCAGGGCCCGAAAGCCAACGGCATGCCGGAACTGCACAAACTGACCCCGCCGCTGGGTGTCTTGCAGGATCTTGGCTACAAGGTCGCCCTTGTGACGGATGGTCGTATGTCGGGTGCATCGGGCAAGGTCCCGGCCGCCATTCACGTGACACCCGAAGGCATGATGAATGGTCCGATCGCCAAGGTTCAGGATGGTGATATCATCCGTCTGGATGCCGAAACTGGCGAGCTTTTGCTGAACGTTACCGATGCCGAATTGGCCAAGCGTGACTTTGCGACCTTTGATCATAAGGCAGAACATCAGGATGGCTTTGGTCGCGAGATGTTTGGTGTCTTCCGTGAACATGTTGGTCTGGCTGAACTTGGCGCCTCTGCGGCCTTCCCGGGGGAGGCTGAAGTCGCGTAATGCAGCTGGTTGGTGATATTGGCGGGACCAACGCCCGCTTTGCCTGGCTGGACGAGGCTGGCGATCCCTATACACCCATGACATTGCCGGTGCGTGACTATGCCACCATCGGTGATGCCATGCGCGATTTCATGGCCAGGACCAATTGCACGGATTTGCGTGAATTTGCCGTGGCTGTGGCATGCCCTGCCATGGCTGATACGGTCAAGTTCACCAATAATCCGTGGGTGTTCTCGAAAGAAGCGCTCAAGGCCGAATTTAATCTGGATCGGCTTGTGGTGGTCAATGACTTCACCGGTCTTGCCATGTCTGTGCCCTATCTCGGTGACGAAGACCTGATCACGCTGTTTGATGGTCCGGGCCGTCCGGGGTTGCCGCTTGCGGTGGTCGGGGCGGGCACGGGGCTTGGTGTTTCGGGGCTTTTGCCACACGAAGGCAAATGGCTTCCGATCCAGGGCGAAGGCGGGCATGTATCGCTGCCCGCGATTGATGATCTTGATTACGAGATCGTCAAATTCCTGGGCCAGGAACTTGATCGTGTATCCGCCGAACGTGTGCTTTCGGGTATGGGGCTTGAAAACCTTTATCGGGCGCTTGCCGCGATTGATGGTCTTGATGTCGAACTCAAAACGGCGGCCGAGGTCGTCGATGGTGCTCTTAAAGACGGTGACGCCTTGTGTCTGAAGGTGCTGGACCGGTTCTGCATGTTCCTTGGCGGCGTTGCCGGGGATCTGGTTTTGACCCTTGGGGCCTTTGACGGGGTGTTTATCGGTGGCGGTATTGGTCCACGCATTACCGATTACATGAAGAAAAGTGCGCTCAAGGAGCGCATGATCGCCAAGGGGCGGTTCCGTGATTTGATGAATGATGTGCCGGTGCGCCTGATGACGGCGAAATACCCGGCCCTGATCGGTTGCGCCAAGATTTTAACGGCGTAATCGAAACCTGGAGGAAACTTAATGAGCCTTTCATCGCGTGAAATTCTGTCCAAGGCACCGGTCGTTCCGGTTCTGGTGATCGAAGACGTCAACGATGCCGTGCCGCTGGCCAAGGCGCTGGTTGCTGGTGGTCTGCCGGTGCTTGAAATCACCCTGCGCTCGTCCGCAGCCGAAGAAAGCATCAAGCGCATCATCGCCGAAGTCCCTGATGCGATTACCGGTGCGGGCACGGTTGTGAATGCCAAGCAGATGGAACGCATGGCCGAGATCGGTTGTGCCTTTGCCGTGTCGCCAGGCCATACCGAAGGCCTTCTGAAAGCTGCCAAAGACACCGGATGCCCGTTGCTTCCGGGCGCTGGTACGCCCTCGGAAATCATGAACCTGATTGATCATGGCTATGACATTCTTAAATTCTTCCCGGCAGAACAGCAGGGCGGTGTTTCGATGCTCAAAGCCATTTCTGGTCCACTGCCGCAGGTATCTTTCTGCCCGACCGGTGGCGTTTCGCTGAACAATCTTGCCGATTACCTGGCCCTGCCAAACATCATCACAGTGGGTGGTTCGTGGGTGGCTCCGAAGGATGCGGTCAAGGCCGGTGACTGGGGCAAGATCACGAAGCTGGCACAGGAAGCGACCGACAAGGTAAAGGCGCTGCGCGGCTGATCATCCGTTAGGTTGGTGTTTGATGACACTGATATCAGAAACAAAAAAAGGGACCCAAACGGGTCCCTTTTTTCATCAGGGTAGTCCATGCGACTTTTTCGGTGTCGCAACCGATTCAAGGCCTAGCCTTTGATACGGTCGACATACCAGGTCGAACCGTTGAACTTGCGCTGCAGACCGAGGTCGGCAAGTTCTGCGTGGCTCAGCGAATCCCAACCGTAGCTCGAAGCCTTGTGGGCACGTGCCGGGCCGATCTTGCTGACGATCTGGCCGAAAAGCGAACCAAACGGCATGCGTTTGGTGAACGGGTCGTTCGCGACGTTGAACTGCGGTGCAGCGGAAACCGTGTGTGCCATAGTGGCCTCCTTTGATCTACGGTTGGTGTGTCTTTCGATTTGCGGAAAATGTCATATGCGAAATAAAACGGGAACTACTTTGTTTTGCATAGTATCTGTGCAAAAATGCACGAATATTTGGACTGATTCCAAGGGGTGAGATAACGCATATGAATTGGAACGATTTGCGCTACTTCCTTGTTCTTGCAGAAGAAAATAGCCTGTCTGGCGCCGCGCGACGTCTGCGTAAAGAGCATACCACCGTTGCAAGAAGGATTGAGGCGCTCGAGGGTGACCTTGGAACAAAGCTTTTTGACCGTTTGCCGCGTGGCTGGCAGCTCACTGCGGCGGGCCGGAATCTTGTTCCTGTGGCCGAACGAGTCGAAGAAGAAGCCCTGACATTCGAGCGACAGGCAAAGGGCGATGAAGCCGCCCACGGGGTGGTGCGTATTTCCGTGCCCCCGGTGGCCGGGCGTGTGTTGTTTGCCCCGCGTCTGGCCCGCTTGCTCAAGGCGCATCAGGGACTCGAATTTGAAATCGTCGGGGCCGCCAATGTGGTCAACCTTGCCCGGCGCGAGGCCGATATAGCAGTGCGCATGATCACGCCGCGTGAACCCGGCCTGATCACCCGCAAGCTGGTCGAACTGGGGGTGGGGCTGTATGGCGCGGTCGGCTATCAGGAACGCGTGCCGGAAATGTATTGGGAATTCTGCGGTTACGAAGACACCACCTATGGTGCCTCCAAGCGCGAATGGGTGCGTACGGTCCTTGATCGTGAATTGCCGTGCCGCTTCCGTGCTGATGACACAGAAACCGTGCGACAGTTCATTGCCGCCGGGCATGGTGTTGGCGTGTTGCCCCGGTACTTTGGCGATCAGGACGAGGAACTTGAACTGATCCACGCTGATACTGACGGTCGCAGCCGCGAGAGTGTCTGGATGGTCGTGCATCCCGATATGCGTCGTTCGCCGGGGGTGCGACTTGTGATGGATGCGTTGATCCGGGCCGCAGACAACATTGCCGAGGAATATCAGGTCTGAGTGTGCCGTGGTTTCGTTTGAAGCAAAACTGATCAGGTTGGCGTCAGGCTGCGTACCAACTGTTGGCTCGGGATAAAAATCCCATATTTGTTTTATTCGTGCGGCGGTGCTTGTGCCGGTCTGCATGCAGCTGGCGGTGGCGATGACATCGACCCGGGATTTGGAAAACCTCTTAAGGCAATCAGTCGAGGGCAATACAGATGCCTTCGAGCAGCTTTATAATGCGACCTCAGCGAAACTTTTTGGCATTGTCCTGCGTATCTTGAGAAATCGCGCTCAAAGCGAGGACGCCCTTCAGGACATTTATGTGCGTATCTGGCAAAAGGCAGGGGATTTCGAACCCGGTCGTGCCTCGATCATCACATGGATGGCAACGATTGCCCGCAACCGTGCGATTGATATCGTCCGGCGCCAACGCCCGGAAGCCGATATCGAGGATGCAGATATCGATACGCTGATATCATCCGGTTCTGCATTTGATCAGATGGCGGTTGCAGACGAGATGCGTCAGCTTGAATATTGCCTGAACAATCTTGAAGATGACCGTCAGCAAATCGTGAAGCTGGCCTATCTCGAAGGTTGGTCACGTGCCGAACTGGCAGAACGCTTTGCCCAGCCGGTGGGAACGATCAAGACGTGGCTGCATCGCAGCCTGCGACAATTAAAGGAATGCCTGGGAACATGACGGACCGGGATGACATTGACATGCTGGCGGCAGAATATGTGCTGGGGACTCTCGATCCCGCGCAACGCCAATCCGTTGAGAAACGTCGCAGCCAAGAACCCGAACTTGATCGCGCGATTTCTGACTGGGAAGCGCGCTTGTCGCCTTTGAATGCCCATTATGATCCGGTGGCCCCGACGCGCGATCTGTTTGCCGGCATTCGTGCCCGGATCGAAGGCACCGCACAGGCCGCGACCCAAGCTGCGTCCCAGGCTGCCAGTCAACAGGCGCCCGGCATTGTTGAGTTTGCCAAGCTCAAACGCAAACTGGCCATATGGCGTGCAGGTGCGCTTGGGGCTGCGGCGATTGCGACCAGCATGGTTGTTGTTCTGCTTTCGAACGATGTAAATCTGCCGGTTGAGAACGGGCAGTTTGTTGCCGTTTTCCATCGTGATGACACACAACCGGCCTTTGTCATGAGTGTCGATCTCGAAACCCGCGAAGTCACCATCCGCCCGGTCGAGGCAACCATGCCCGAAGGCAAGACCTATCAGCTCTGGATCGTGACGGAGGAAACCGGGCCGAAACCCAAATCACTGGGTCTGCTTGAAAACATCGCCAATCCGACGACCAAGCAGCTTGGCGGGTTCGATCCGGCCATGTTGCGCAACGCGACCTTTGGCATCAGCTTGGAGCCCGAAGGCGGTTCACCAACCGGTCAGCCAACCGGTCCTGCGATCCATGGGCGTCTGATTTCAGTCGCACAGTAAAAAAATCACCTTTGTTGAAACCCGATTGATTTGGCTGCGTAGCTTCTGTGTGTGTTGAAACACATGACATGAGCGAAGCGCAGAAAACAGCGCGTTCCAGATCAAAAGCAAAGGAGACTTCACATGACCTTCAAGGGCAAAGCAACTGCAAAAGCAACCGGCGTGATCACGGCAATGATGCTAAGTGCCGGGTTTGTTTTCGGCAGTGCCGGTTCGGCAAACGCAATGGGTCCGATGGTCGAAGCCATGGATCAGGATGTTTCGGCTGGCGTGGTGACCGCATCGAAAATCATGGCTGGCGAAAACGGCTGGCTGGTTGTCCATCGCACCGACAGTGATATGAAGCCGGGACCGGTCGTTGGCTATGCACCGCTTAAAAAGGGTGAAAACATGGATGTATCTGCCATCCTGCAGGAACCGGTCAAGTCCGGCGAAATGTTGATGCTGATGGTGCATTCCGAAGCCGGTGGCATGAAAACCGGCGTATTCGAATACACCCTGGGTGCCAAGGAAGACGGCCCGATCAAGCCGGACGGGAAGCTTGTGATGAAGGTTGTATCGGCCAAGTAAGGCACCGATCACCTTATCCATTCAACTGACATCGTTTTCAGCCCGCAAGGTCAACCTTGCGGGCTGTTTCTATTTCCACGTTACGTTTGGTGAAATTCGTCATCACACATGTCGGGAACGCCGGAATTCGGGCAATTTCGACGGATGAACAAAAGGCCCCTGCGCTGCAGGGGCCTTTGTCTGCCTTGAGGGAGGCATCTGCCAACTTGGTAATTGTCTTTCTCCCAGGTTGGCGGCATCAAAGCGTGTCGATTGCCAACGGTTCTGTTCGAAACCGGGCCGCTTTGATGTTTCGGGGGCTGGGTTGAAGAAAAATCAATACCAGCCGCGCGTTTCATACCCGTCACGGGTACGTTCAAGCCCGATGTCGCGGAGTTGATCATCGCTCAGCCGATCCAGCGCAGTTCGACCCTGATAACGCTTGTATGCGACAATCAACGCATCGAGGATCGTCGGGATGATCGCACAAATACCCCGGGTGGCATGGGGGCGCGAGGCAGGGGAGCTCAGGCATTGTGCGAGCATCTCCGACGATGACTTGTTCGACAGCTGACCAACGACGGGATGACATTTGATATGGTTTGATACAGCCATTTTGATGCTCCTTGATCGTGGGGCTTTGTGATGTCGACAAGGTTGCCATGCGCAAAAACACAAATGAATTCCGATAAAATGCGCTACAGTTGTGCAAATTTGCGCAATGGTGAAACAACGCTTGCGGCGTTACGCACGCCATGGATTTTGGGCAACCCGTGCCGGGATGGGGTCATGAACTGGAATGATTTGCGTTTTTTTGTCGCTGTGGCAAAGGAAGGAACTCTATCGGGCGCAGCAAGATGTCTTGGCAAGGACCACACAACTGTTTCCCGACGCATAGACGCACTTGAAGAAGATATTGGGGCGCGTTTGTTTGACCGTCTTGCGACAGGCTGGAAGCTGACCGACGCAGGCGAAAACCTTGTGCCGGTTGCCGGACGGATCGAAGAAGATGTTCTGGCTTTCGAACGACAGGCACGCGGGGACGAAACAGCCCACGGAGTGGTCCGGATTGCCGTTCCACCAAGTGCGGGGCGCCTGTTGTTTGCGCCCCGTCTGGCAGAGTTGCTTCGTGATCAGAAAAACCTTGAATATGAAATACTGGGTTCAAGCGTTGTTGCCAATTTGGCACGGCGTGAGGCCGATCTGGCCGTGCGCATGGTACGTCCCGATCAAAGCGGATTGATTGTCCGAAAACTGATCGACTTGCGTTATGCCGTTTACGCGGCCAAGGGCTATACCGACCGTGTACCAAAGGAACACTGGGAATTCTGTGCCGATGGTCGCAATACATTTGGCGATTATCAGCAAGGATGGGTCTGGGATACGCTTGAACGGGAATTGCCCGTGCGGGTAAAGGCCGATGATACCCAGACGGTTCAGGCCTTTGTTGCCACAGGCCACGGGCTGGGTCTGCTGCCGCGCTATATGGCAGATGAAGATGACCGTCTGGAAGTTGTTGCCGACGACAGTCTGGCCGAACTAAGCAAGCCGGTTTGGCTGGTGGTGCATCCTGATATGCGTCGCTCGCCCGGGGTGCGCATGGTGATGGATGCCTTGATCAAGGCAACAGAAAGCATCCCGGCCGCGCATAAATCCTGATTATAACCAGCCCAGTTGTCGGGCAGACGCCAGCAACAGCATCACACCAAACAGGGTGATGATTGCAGCCCCGGCAAAGCCGACAGTACGGCGGATGATTCCAGATGATGTTTCTGACAAGCTAAACAGATGTTGCGTGCCGGTGCGAATGCCAATCGCGGCCAGTCCAATCAGGCTGATGGTAATCGCGACCCCAAGCGCCATGGCAAACGCAGCCCCGACCCCGATCAGAAACATCCCGTTGGCAAGCGTAAACAACAGAACAAGGATCGATCCGGTACACGGGCGCAATCCAGCGACAATACCGGTTGAGATCATCTGCCAGCTGGACTGGGTGGCAGCGAAACTGTCATGGCCGTGATTGTGATGACCGGAAACGCTGTGGTGATGATCATGATGATGGGCGTGATCATGGTGATGCATACCCGGTCCGTGGTGATCGCAGCAGTCATCGCGCCCCTGAAGGATGCGAAGCGCCATCAAGGCGCCCAATGCAGCAATCAGTGCATATGAAACCGCCTCCAGAATAAGGCCGTTTCGGGTGACAGCTGCCGGGCCAAGATTAAGGATCAGGGTAAGTCCACCAACCATGACGATGGCTGATACTGCCTGCACGGCGGCAATCAGGCTGCCCATGGCGACACCCTGTCTCCACCCGGCGTCGCGTGACAGGAAATAGGTTGTGGTGATCATCTTGCCATGGCCGGGGCCCGCCGCGTGAAACACGCCATAGGCAAATGACAGCGCAATGATGACCATGCCCGGCCAAAAACTGTCGCCATTTTTAGCTTCGCGCAGGGTGGATGTGATTTCACGGTTAAGTTTGGTTTGCAGGATCACAGTCTGACCAATAATGCCCGATAACCAGTCGGGCAGGGTGATCAGGCTTTCTTCAGCTGGCTCCGGCGTCGGAGAAGGGGGGCTTTCGCTGCTATCGACGGCCCCGCGCCCCAGAAGGTTTGAAGACTGGGCAAATGCCAGATTACTCGACGAGAACGAAATCGCCAGGAGCAAGGCCGCCAGAACTGCCGCCATCTGCCACCTTGGCCGCGCAAATAACATCGGCACGGACCGGCGCGACAAGGTCAAAATAGATGCGGTTCTTTTCATCTTCGCTCATCTCGAAATGACAGGACAGGCTCTTTGTCCCCGAAAACAGCACGGGATCGACCTGAGTGTAGGCGACATCAATATAATACTCGGCGTCATATACCGACAGACTGATGGCATCCTTCATCGGGTCAAGCGGTGTTTCAAGGGTCAGTTTGAAGTCATAACTTACCCGGCGATCATCGGTGATATCTGCCTGGAAATCGGTTGCGCCAGCAAAGGACACAAGTTCCTCGTTGCGACGCAAATGGGTCAGCCACGAAAACTCTGCAAGGGCGGCAAAGGCATTGTCACGTACGGCGGTGTTTTCATCGCCAAAGAACCGCGTGTCATGGTTCTGGTCGAACTCGTCAATCACGGCCATGCTAAACAGGTCGTCAAACAACCAGCGCACATGAATGGCGGTGATCTTGTCATCCTCAAAAACGAATTCGGCATTCGCGTCGATCCATACATGGGGATGCGCAAATGCCGAAGGGGCGGTTGCCAGCATGGTCATGCCGGCAACCATCGTCATTGAAGCCGGCTTACGAACCGTTACCAAGGCAATCGACAAGGGCGTCGACATTTTGTGCCAGAATGTCCTGATAGGCGTTTGGTCCAGCAGGAATGTCAAAGCCAAGCGGATCAAGCGTGCCGGTCCGGATGCCAGTATCCGAGACAACGGCCTGAACAATGGCCGGGCGGAACTGCGGTTCGGCAAAAATGCACACAGCACCGGTATCTTTGATTTTGTCTTCGATTTCATGAAGGCGTTTGGCTCCGGGCTTCTGATCTGGCGAAACAGTAATCGATCCGACGGCATTCAAACCAAAGCCGGCTTCCAGATACTGATACGCATCATGGAACACGACATAAGGTTTGTCCCGGACCGGTGCAACCTTAGCCTCAAGATCATTACCAAGGTTTGAAAGGCTTGCAAGTAATGTCTGCAGGTTGGCGCGATAGTCGTCGGCATGTTCCGGGTCGATCTCGGCCAGTTCATCGGCAATGGCAATTGCAATGGTTGCGCCATTGGCCGGGTTCATCCAGATATGCGGGTCTATGCCTTCATGTTCATGGTGGTCGACTTCGTGATGGTCATCATGTTCGGCATGCTCATGCTCTTCGTGCTCATGTTCGGCTTCATGGCCGTGACCATGGTCATCGTCATGAGCGACCTCGTCGTGATCGCCATGATCATCATGGTCCGCATGTTCTTCATGCGTATCACCGTCATGATCATGCATATGGCCTTCCCAGGTACCGCCTTCACGCATGTCACGCAGTGCCAGTTCCCTCAGCGAAACCAATTCAAGTTGATGGCTGTGCCCCGAAAGGCTCTGAAGCGGCTTTTCGAGAAAACCTTCAAGCGCGTGTGACACATAGATCACCAGATCGGCGTCACTTAGTGCGCGGGCTTCGCTGGGGCGCAGAGCATAGGTGTGCGGCGAAGATGCCCCGTCAATCAGCAGTACCGGTTCGCCAATATCCTTCATGATGGCGCTCGTGATGCCATGAATCGGTTTGATGGAGGTCACAACTTTCGGGGCATCGTCCCCATGGGCGGTGGCCGACAGCGGAGCGGCAACAACGATCGGGGCTGCTAGCAGAATTCGACGAAGGGCTGGGTACAAGGAAGGCATGTGGCTGGTCCGCTTTGAGGTGTGTTGGATTTTCGATATGCCTTTGTTATGGTATAACATAACAAATGGTCAAGAAGAATTACGGCGGATCGGGAAAATGATCGCCGTTGATCTGTCATTTGGGTGGAATCAATTGTGATTGATGCGTTTTTTTACGATCCGAACTGACCACAAGGGGTGTTTCCAATCGTGGAAATCCCCACCTGACTTAGCAAAGGTAAGTTTCAAAAACTTCGGGGAATAGTTGCGAGCGTAATGTTTTCTTTCAGATGTTTGTGCGGTTTGGCCATTCTTCCCTTCATACTGGCCACGCCCCTGTATGCCGACACATTCAAGTTGCCGCTCCCGGCCGGTAGCGAGACGACCTTTGCCCTTCAAGTAGACTTGCTCGAACTGGCGTTGCAATACGCGCCGGGGGATCACAGACTGGAAATCATCCGCGCAGATCGCTTGTCTCAAAAACGGGGGCTTGCCATGCTTGACGAAGGTCAGGTCGATGTGGCCCTTGCCGGATATAACCGATATGCCGAACGCCACCTGCTTCAGATCGATTATCCCTTGACCAAGGGGTTGCAGGGCTATCGTTTGTTGATCACCCGTGCTGACATGGTCGAAGAATTTGATCGTGTTGAAAGCCTTGAGCTCCTGAAAGATATTTGTATCGGTTCCGGTCACTCCTGGGTTGATACCCTTATCCTCAAACAGGCGGATTTGTGTGTCGTGGAAGGGCCGGGACCTAGCCTTTATGCCATGCTCGAAATGCGCCGGTTCGACGTAATGCATCTGGCAATCCATGAACTCGGAACAGAAAATGTCCAAAGGTTGTTGAGGCAGCATAACCTTGTCGTCTATCCGAAATTGCTGGTGCGCTATCCGTACGATTTCTATTTTTATGTTCGCAAGGACAGCAAACCCGTTCATGACCTGATCGAACAAGGATTTCATGCCGCAACACAGGATGGGGCGATAGACAGGTCTTTTCAGGAGCATCCCGGGATCAGTTATGCACTCCGGTTCCTGAAAGAACATCCAGACTTGCAAATCATTGATCTGGATAACCCGGAAATGACGAATGGCAACAGCGCCAATATCTACCGATACTGGCCCGGGAATTGACCCTGTTAAGGTTCATTGCCTGATCCAAATAAGATTATTTCACCTCGGAAACGAAAAATCTGCATATGTGTTTTGGTGTCGCTGCCTGATCAGGCCGACGTCAAATCATCAGGCGTGTAAGTCGTTTCATGCAGGATTTCGCCGCTCTGATAATCGACAGATTGCAGCGTTACACCATACCCCCACAATTGCCCGATATAGCCCAGTGTCATCTCCGCTTCGGACTTTTCAAGCCGGATGCCTTCATGTTCTGTGTGCTGGATGTAAAGCTGCCGGTTGCCACGGATGTCGACATCAACCACCTGCATGTCCGGTTCGCGGACTGAAACGTCGTGCATGCGGGCAAGTGACCGGCGCACTTTGCGATAGCCGTTGTCGTCATGGATCGCGGCGACCTCAAGATGCGGTGACGTGCTTTGATCATCGATCATGAACATCCGCATGTCGCGCATCAGCTTGGGTGACAGGAACTGCAGGATGAAGCTTTCATCGCGGTAATGCGCCCATGCTTCCTTGAGCGTCTCGACCGGTTCGTTATTGCCGGCAATGTCGGGGAACCATGCACGGTCTTCCTCGGTCGGATCGACACAGATGCGATGAATGTCCTGCATCATGGCAAAGCCAAGCGCATAGGGGTTGAAACCTGAATAACGCTGATCATCATATTCGGCCTGAAACACCACGCGGGAATGGTAATCGATGAATTCCATCATCGCCCCTTCGGAAATCAGGCCCTTGTCATACAGACTGTTCATGATCGCGTAGTGCACATAACACGCACAGCCCTCATTCATCATCTTGGTCTGTTTCTGCGGATAGAAATACTGCCCGATATTCCGCACGATACGCAAAATCTCGCGTTCCCACGCCTGCAGGGTCGGGGCGTTCTTTTCAAGGAAATAAAGCAGGTTTTCCTCTGGCAAGCCGAACTGCGCGCGGCGTTCCTCAACGCGCATTTTGCGTTTGAGTTCATCCATGTCCTGATCGCCCTGATCCGGTTGGGGCAGGGTCCGCCAAAGGTCATTATAGGTCTCGTCCTCATACTTGGCGCGTTCGCGTTCACGCTCAAGCTCGGCGGCAAGGTTGGGTTTTTCTGGTCGGGAATAACGATTGACCCCCTGTTCCATCAGGGCGTGCGCGGCATCCAGGATCCGTTCAACCGCATCAAAGCCATGGCGGTCCTCGCACTTGGCGATATAGCTCTTGGCGAATTGCAGGTAGTCAAGAATGCCTTCGGCATCGGTCCATTGCTTGAACAGGTAATTGTTCTTGAAAAAATGATTATGCCCGAATGCTGCATGCGCCATCACCAGCGCCTGCATGACGATGGTGTTTTCTTCCATCACATAGGAAATGCAGGGGTTGGAATTGATCACGATCTCATAGGCCAGCCCCTGATACCCCTTGCGATACATGACGTCATCGCGCACGAAGCGTTTGCCAAACGACCAGTGGTGATACATCAACGGCATGCCGATGGATGAATAGGCATCCAGCATCTGCTCGGATGTGATCACCTCGACCTGATTGGGATAGACATCCAGCTTAAGCTCGTTAAGCGCGATATCCTCAATCGCGTCATATGTTGCTTTGAGTGTCTCAAAGTCCCAGTCTGCACTGGTGAATAGCAGTTTGTCGGCGGATTTGGTCTTGCTGCTCATCGCGTCGCCTCCGCACGGTTTTTGGCAAACAATTCCCTGAAGACCGGGAAGATATCGGCGGCTTTCGTGACCCGTTTCAGGGCAAATTGCGGATGGGTTGCCGCCAGGGGCGCATAGGCCTTCCAAAGTGCTGTTTCACCTTCGGCGGCGGCAAAAATCTCGGCCTCGCGCTCGTCGGTGATTTCGATATAGGCGTAATACTGGCATTTGGGCAAAAGGTCTTCTGCCAGAAGGGCGGTGCATTTTGCCCCGTCATTGGAATAGTTATCCCCGTCTGATGCCTGTGCGGCATAGATGTTCCACTGATCGGTGGGATAACGGTCTGCCAGAACCTTTTTCATTTCCTCTAACGCGGTGGAAACAATCGTCCCGCCGGTTTCGCGCGAATAGAAAAAGGTTTCCTCGTCAACCTCGGCCGCGCGTGATGTGTGGCGGATAAAGACCACGTCGACATGTTCGTATTTGCGATGCAGGAACAGGTGAAGCAACATGAAGAACCGTTTGGCCAGTTCCTTCATTTGCTCCGACATAGAGCCCGACACATCCATCAAGCAGAACATCACCGCTTGTGTATTGGGATCGGGGATCTGTTGAAACTGGTTATAGCGGGTATCAATCGGATCAATGAACGGGATCGCCTTCATCCGGCGTTTGGCCTCTTCAAGATCGGCCAACAGGGTATGAAGCGTTTCGTCATCCGATTTGGTCAACTTGCCATTCGGGCGCTTTTCCGCCTTGACCTGAAGGGCGGCGATCTTTTCTTCAAGCTCGCGTACTTCGGCCGTTTTCGGGCGACGCAACCCAATGCGCCGTGCCAGTGAATTGCGCATTGTGCGCACAAGGCTAAGGTTGGATGGTGTGCCTTCAACCGAAAAGCCCGCGCGCGCATTTCGAAACGCGGTTGTCTGCTTCAGGCTCTTTTTCAGAAGATCGGGCAGTTCCAGGTCTTCAAAGAAGATATCAAGGAACTCGTCACGGGTAAGGGTGAACTGGAATTCATCCTCGCCTTCACCATCGGGGCTGGCTTTTGATCCGCCAGAACCGCTATCGCCGCCTTGCGGTCGGGCGATGCGATCACCCTGCACGAACTTCTTGTTGCCCGGCAGGACATAGTTGCGGTTGCCCCCACGCCCCATGTGGTGAAAACCCGGTTCCTTTAACGTTTTGCCGGGGATGGTGATTTGATCGCCGCTGCTGATATCGGTAATGCCACGCGATCGGATGGTGTTCTCAACCGCCTTTTTGATCTGGGCCTTGGCACGACGCATGAAACGTTGCCGGTTGCCAAGGCTTTTGCCGGTCGGGTTCTTGCGACGGTCAACAATATAAAGCATGGGCAGTCACATCCTTGCACGGTTCAAAGGCGCGTTGTGCAGATCGTTGTCGCCTTGAATGTCCGCAGGATGTGACATTGGGTGATGGGCCAAAGCCACATCCTGCGGCGAAGAAGCAACCGGGCGGACAAGGGACAAGCCCGCCCGGTCGGGCCGGAAAGACAAGGGGGGAGCTTAACCGGCCTTATTGACGCGCATGTACCATTCGACCAGACGGCGGGTCTGACGTTCGGTATATTTGCGATCAATCATGCGTTTTACGAACTCGTTGTGTTTCTTCTCGGTCTCGCTGTCTTTCTTCGAGCCGAACGAAATCACCGGCAGCAGGTCCTCGACCTGACTGAACATGCGTTTTTCAATCACTTCGCGCAGTTTCTCATAGGACGTCCAGGACGGGTTCTTGCCCTTGTTATTGGCGCGTGCACGCAGGGCAAACTTGACGACCTCGTTACGGAAGTCCTTGGGATTGGCGATGCCTGCCGGTTTCTCGATTTTTGACAGTTCCTGATCAATGATCTTGCGATCCAGAAGCTGACCGGTATCCGGGTCCTTGAAGTCCTGATCCTCGATCCAGGCATCGGCATAGGCAACGTAACGATCAAACAGGTTCTGACCGTAATCGGAATAGCTTTCGAGATACGCCTTCTGGATTTCCGCCCCGATGAACTCGGCATAGCGCGGTGCCAGTTCGGACTTGATGAAGTCCATATAGGCCTTTTCGCGTTCTTCGGGGTATTGTTCACGCCGGATCGCCTGTTCCAGCACATACATCAGATGCACCGGGTCGGCGGCAACTTCGTGCGTGTCATGGTTAAAGGTTTCCGACAGAACCTTGAAGGCAAAGCGGGTCGAAATTCCGTCCATGCCCTCATCAACACCGGCGGTATCGCGGTATTCCTGCATGGATTTGGCCTTGGGATCGACATCCTTCAACGTCTCGCCGTCATAAACCCGCATCTTGGAATACAGGTTGGAGTTTTCATGCTCCTGCAGGCGTGACAGTACCGAAAACTGTGCCAGCATCTTAAGCGTGCCCGGCGCACAGGAACCATGTTCTAGCTCCGATCCTTGCAACAGCTTGTCGTAAATCATGGTTTCTTCGGTCACCCGCAGGCAATAGGGCACCTTGATCACTGAAATACGGTCAATGAAGGCTTCGTTGTTCTTGTTGGCCTTGAATGTTTGCCATTCTGCCTCGTTCGAGTGCGCAAGGATCAACCCCTGGAACGGGATGGCACCGAGGTTCTCCGTGCCGATATAGTTGCTTTCCTGTGTGGCGGTAAGCAACGGATGCAGCATCTTGATCGGGGCCTTGAACATCTCGACAAATTCAAGAATGCCCTGATTGGCGCGGTTCAGGCCACCGGAATAGCTATAGGCATCCGGGTCGTTCTGGCTGAAATATTCCAGCTTGCGGATATCAACCTTACCAACCAGCGACGAGATATCCTGGTTGTTCTCATCACCCGGTTCGGTTTTGGCAATCGCGATCTGACGCAGGCGCGACGGGATCAGTTTAACGACCGAAAACTTGGTCAGGTCCCCGCCAAACTCATCAAGGCGCTTGACTGCCCATGGGGACATCAAACCGGTCAGGCGGCGTTTGGGGATGCCGTACTTATCCTCGATGGCGTCGCCCATTTTGGCCGGGTTAAACAGGCCAAGCGGGCTTTCAAACACCGGGCTGATTTCATCGCCCGCCTTCAGAACGTAAATCGGTTCACGTTCCATCAGTTCCTTGAGCCGTTCGGCAAGTGAACTTTTACCCCCGCCAACCGGGCCCAGCAGATAAAGAACCTGTTTGCGTTCCTCAAGGCCTTGGGCGGCGTATTTGAAGAAGCCGACAATGCGTTCGATGGTTTCTTCCATGCCAAAGAAGTCGGCGAAAGCCGGATAGCGCTTGATGGTCCGGTTCAGAAAGATGCGGCCAAGTCGGGAATCTGTCGAGGTGTCGATCAGTTCAGGCTCGCCGATCGCGGTGATCATGCGTTCAGCAGCAGAGGCATAGGCAGTCGGGTCTTCGCGACACAGATTAAGGTAGTCGCGGATGGTCAGTTCAGTTTCCTGCTTTCCGTCATAGCCTTCCGCATACAGCTCGAAGATATCCTGGTCTTCAGCCATGGCGCGGTCTCCTTTCAAACGTTATCGCACTGTCAAACTTACGTTTCCGGTTTCATTCCTGTTCTTGCGCATTGATGCGTTCTGTCTTGTAGGGCGGCACGATATGCCCGGCCTTGTTTTGGTGGCGTCGGCAAGTCTCCTGTGAAGGGAGTCCGCCAGACGGTCATATTTTAATAAAAGGCGTTCACGATTAATCTCTGGCGGAACATGCCAAGCTTTGAAAATTTGATTGTGCAGTTGCGGCCATTACGCCGTTTTGCAGTCTTGATCAGACTTTTTTGGGCCCCGTTGCGGCGACCGATATGCCGACACTGAACTGGTCGGGGCAGGCTTCTGTCGAACGAACATCAAAGTGACCTTTGAGCCTGCCAAGGCAAATTGCCCTGTTATTCAGACGTGGGAATAAGGAACTGATTTCGCAAGACGATACTTCCGTCGAACACCGTAAAATTATGTGGCCCTGTTCACATGTAAGTGACCACCAGTCCAGCTTTGGTGCCGCTTTTTGATCCAAGGCCCGGGCCAAAAATATTTTGCATTTGCGTAATGGGCGCGCCCGGCGCTATCACGGGCAGACAGGATGCGGCCCCAAAGGACATCACAATGAGCGACGAAACCGTACAGTTTATCGAACCGCATGAGCTTGATCGCCTGATCGGCGAAGAGGCCGTCACAGTCATTGATGTTCGCGAACCCGAAGAATTCGCAACTGGCCATATTGAAACCGCGATCAATATCCCGACGTCAAACTTCGATATCCCGGCCCTTGTTGATCTTACCGATGAAAGTGACACAGATCTGGTCTTTGTCTGTTCAGTCGGTCAGCGGTCCTTCGGGGCGGCCAACGCTGTGCTGCAGCACGTCGATTGCGACGTCAGCAACCTCAAGGGTGGTCTTCAAAGCTGGACCCGTGCCGGTTTTGATCTTGAAGGCGCCAGCGAAGCCTGACCTCTTTATGATGACGGGGCAGGGGACGGAATGTGACCGGGCACACCCTGCATGAATGATGCCGTCACGCGACGTCATTTCTTCTCAGGCGTGACCAACGCACCGGCAGCAAGAACTTCAAACGCGGCAATCGCCTTGCGAAGGGTGTCTTGCGGATTGTCACTTGCCGCGACCCACAGGGCTGCATTCATCGCAACGCCATTCAGTAATCTTGCCAACGCCTCTATATCGACCGGTTTGATCGCCCCCTGATCGGCCAGTTCCGTCAGTGTTTTGATTGTTGCCTGCAAACAGCGGTTCTGACTGGGCCACTGCGACGGATCACCCAAAAAGGCCGGACCATCACGCAGCACAATCCGCTGGATCTCGGGATCAAGGGCCAATTCGATATATGTCCGGCCCTCGGCCATCAATCCGTTCCAGCCACCACCCGCAGCATCGCCAGCTTCCTTGGCAGTTTGCGCCATAGCTGAATCCACTTCATCGACCACGGCCGCCAGCAAACCGCGTTTGTCTCCGAAATTGTGATAAAGCGCGCCGCGTGTCAGCCCCGCCGTTGCGGTCAACTCATCCATTGGTGCGTCTGCAAAACCCTTTTCGGCAAAGGCCTTGCGACCTGCCGCAATCAGTTTGATGCGGGTTTCTTCCATTTTTTCAGCGCGTGTTTTCGCAGCCATCAGGCACTCCGAATTTAACATACGCGACGTATGCGAATTGACATACGTCGCGTATGTGAATATATCTGTTTCACATACGCAGCGTATCTGAACTGAATTCGAAATACCACAGATACTAACTTTACCCGAACAAGGAGGTCTTAATGGCCCTCGCAAACCAACCTGTCTTTCCGCCAAACCGGCATGCCCTTTATGATGCACATGGCTATTCCCCGGCGATACGATCCGGCGATCTGTTATTTGTTTCTGGTCAGGTGGGTAGTCGGGAAGACGGATCACCCGAACCGGACTTCAAGCAACAGGTCGTGCGTGCATTTGATAACCTTAAGGCAATCCTCACAGCGGCCGATTGCAGTCTTGCTGACATCATCGATGTCACCACCTTCCATACTGACCCGGAAAACCAGTTTGATGATATTATGGCGGTGAAGGGCACTGTGTTTGATAAAGCACCTTATCCGAACTGGACGGCAGTTGGGGTTAACTGGCTTGCCGGGTTTGATTTCGAGATCAAGGTCATCGCCCGCATCCCGGCGGGCAATGCCTGACCCTTTGGCTTTTGGCTTTTGGCCCATAACACTTTGGCTTGGTGATGAACCGGCTCCGACATGACAGTGGGGCCGGTATTTACTTCTTGACCTGTTCTCAAAATCGGGAAAATATCCCGAATAAGAGAGTCGAGGGTGCTGTTGTTATGGATGAAATAGAAACACGTCTTGCCCATCGCTTGGCAAGTTTGCGTTCTGAGCGGGGCTGGTCGCTTGATGAACTGGCCCAGAAAAGTGCGGTCAGTCGCGCCAGCTTGTCGCGGATCGAAAAGGGGGAGGTCAGCCCGACCGCAAGCGTGCTTGGAAAGCTTTGTGTTGCCTTTGGTGTCACCCTGTCACGGCTCATGCAGATGGTCGAAGATGATTTTGGCCCGCTTGTGATGCGTGCAGATCAGGAAGTCTGGACCGATCCCGATACCGGGTATCGAAGACGATTGGTCTCCCCGACATCCAAGCAGTTATCGGGCGAGGTAATCGAAGTCGAAATCGGCCCGGACCAATGCATTGAATATGACGGATCCCCGCGCGACGGCCTTGAACATCATTTGGTTATGCTTGAAGGCGCGCTTGCGATGCAAATCGACGGACAAACACACCAGCTAAGGGCGGGTGACTGCCTGCGCTATTTGCTGCGTGGTGGCAACGTCTTCCAAACGCCGCCTGATCAGGGTGCGAAATATCACCTCTTCATTATCGACTAACCGAAAGAGCTGCCATGTCGTCCAACCCTCATCTCGCATCTGATATTAAGGTCGTCACCCTTGATGCCGATCAGGTCACAGCCCGCCTTGATCAGTTTGCCGACATGCTCCATGCCTGCGTACATGACGGGGCCAGCATCGGTTTTATTGAACCTTTTCCGATAAGCGAGGCTGCGACCTTCTGGCGCGACAAGACCATCCCGGCACTTATGGGGGGAAAGCGCGTTCTGTTTGCCGCCCTTGACGGTGACCGGGTGGTTGGCACGGTGCAGCTTGATTACGACACCATGCCCAATCAGGTCCATCGCGGTGATATCAGCAAACTGATGGTCCGCCCCGATTGCCGTCGTCGCGGGATTGCCAGATTGTTGATGAGCGCGGCCGAAAAACGTGCGCGTGAACTTGGCCGAATGCTTCTGACACTTGATACCCGCACGGGGGACAGTGCCGAAGTGCTTTATACATCGCTCGGCTTTGAAACCACCGGCATCATCCCCGATTTCGCCCGCGATCCGGACTCAGAAAAGCTGAGTGGCACCACAGTTATGTATAAGCGCATCATCAGGTAGTGGTTTGAAACCTTGTACGATTCTCGGATCTGTATTCATAACAGCCCCTCTGGCATGCCAGAACGGCGTCTTTGTCTGTCTCAAGGCCAACTAAATTTGATTGCCGCAGTGCCGTAATCAAACCGTCGTATGCATTGCCAACGTCTTTTAGCCAGTGCGTTCGGCTGCTGTGTGCGCCGCATCAAGGGCAAGTGACTAAGGGATTCGACTTAGTCAAAACATGTTGAACACCGCCGAAAAATGGGCGCATCCTTTCCGTCCTTAATAAAAAAACGGAATAAAAATTCTCGGAGGACGTTCATCATGAAGAAGTTTGCTCTTGCTGCCGCGTTGATGGCAGCCGTCGGATTTTCCGGCACCGTTCAGGCCGCAGACCTGACACTGCGTATTTCGCTTCAGTTGCCACTCAAAAGCCACCTCGGCCAGAACCTTTTGATGTTCAAGAACGAGGTCGAGGAAAAATCAAACGGCGACATCGAAGTGGAGATCTATGATTCTGCACAGCTTTACAAGGACAAGGAAGTCCCGGCGGCAGTGGGATCTGGTGCGATTGAAATGGGTGTGGCATCGCTGACCCGTTATGTCGGTGATGTACCGGCGGTCGATATCTTCTATCAGCCGTTTGTCTTTGATTCCGAAGAAAAGGTCCGCAAGGCGGTGGCCAAGGATTCCCCGGTGCGTGGTCCGCTTGATGCCGCAATCGCGGATACCGGTGCGACCGTCCTGTGGTGGCAGGCCTATGGTGGTGCGATCATGCTTTCCAAGGATGCACCGTTGCACGGTCCGGCCGACATGGAAGGCAAAAAAGTCCGCGTGTTTGGCAAGACGCTTGGTGACTTCACCGTTGCCGCTGGCGGTGCGCCGACCCTCATTTCCGGGTCCGAGCAGTATATCGCCTATCAGCGCGGTACCGTTGATATCGGTATGACCGGTGTTTCCGGTGTCAAATCGCGTCAGCTTTGGGAAGTCATGGACCACATCACCGTGACCAACCATGCCGATATCGAGTTCATCGTTGTGGTCAATACCGATTTCTGGAACGGACTGACTGATGAGCAGCGCAATATCATCAATACCGCAGCCATGAATGCAGAGGCCGATGTGCGCAACCGCATGAGCGAAATCGAAGCCGCGGCTTATGCCGCTGCCGAAGAAGCCGGCATGAATGTCTATAAGCCGACCGACGAGGAACTGGCTAAATGGCGTTCGGTCGCGCAGCCGGTCTATGACGCCTTCCTCGAAGATGCCGGTGATCTCGGCAAACAGGTTTTTGAGGCCGCTCAGAAGTTCTGATTTCCGTGACGCTTGGCGGTCGGGTGCCACGTGCCATGCCTGACATGACTGCATATGGACGCCGACCGGGGCGTGAAGTGAAACTGATTTGATCTGTTGTCATCACCGCATGGGGTCCAAAGGACTTTAATCCCGTCGCGGTGATGGCACCCCGTCTTTCAACACGCACTGTTTAAATCATGTTTGATCGATTAACGCTTACCCTTGCGTGGGTCGCTGCCATCCTGTTTGTGCTGGCTGGCTGCATGCTGACCTATGAAGTGCTGGCGCGCTATTTCTTTGTCCGTCCGACCATTTGGGCGGCTGAGCTTTCCCAGCTGTGTCTGATCTGGGGATCGCTTTTGGGGATGCCTTGGGCGCTTTCGGCACGCCGCCATATTTCGGTGGATGCTGTCACCCGTCTTCTTTCGCCCAAAATCCAGCGTCTTGTGGAAATCATCGCCATGGCCTGCATTCTGGCCTTCTCCGTGATGGTGACATTCAAGGGCTGGGAAATCTTCTATGAAAGTTTCGAACGCGGCCGCACCAGCGGCACCATGCTTGATCTGCCTGCATGGATTGCCGAATTGCCGGTTGCCATCGGGTTTGCGCTGCTTGCCATTCAGGCCGTGATCGAGATTGTTGGCCTCCTGCGGGGCAAGGATATTCCGAAAGGGGCGCACGAATGACGATTGTCCTTACCCTTGCAGCGATGTTCACGCTGCTTTTGATGCGTGTGCCGGTTGCCTTTGCGCTGGGCGGGCTTGGCCTTGCCATGCTGTTGCTGGGGGGCTTTTCGCCCCTGATGGCCCCGCAGGCCGTTCTTTCCACGCTTGATGGCTTTATCCTGCTGGCGGTGCCCTTGTTCCTGTTGATGTCCAACATCCTGCTGCGCGCAGGGGTGGGCAACGACCTTTTTGCCGCGGTCAGTGCCTGGGTCGGCCATTGGCCGGGCGGGCTTGCGGTGGCGACCATCCTGTCATGTGGTGTGTTCGCGGCCATTTCCGGATCATCTGTTGCAACGGCGGCGACCATCGGCACGGTTGCCATCCCGGAAATGATCAATCGTGGCTATAACAAGCGGTTTGTTTATGGGTTGCTGGCCGCTGGCGGCACGCTTGGCATTCTGATCCCGCCCTCCATTCCGATGATCATTTATGGCTTTATCACCGAAGAATCCGTGATCTCGCTGTTTCTGGCCGGGATCGGTCCGGGAATCGCGTTGTTGCTGTTCTTTATCGTCTTCTCGATGATCTATGCCCGCATGGGCGGACAGGAACTGGAACCGAAAAAAGGCTGGGCGGAACGCAAACGTGCGACCATCCGCGCGCTGCCATCGGTCGTTCTGGCGGTTCTGATTATATCGGGCATCTATTCCGGTGCCTTCACCCCGACAGAGGCCGCCGCCATCGGCTTTGCCGCCGCCCTGATCATCACGGGCCCGATCATGCGGGTGCTGACATGGGATGCGCTTAAAAAGGCGGTATTCGATTCCATGGCAACCACGGTCGCGATCATCTTGATCATTGCCGGGGCTAAAATCTTTGGCAAGGCGATCACCCTTTATCGCATTCCACAGGATATTTCGGTGATGATCACCCAAGGGGTCGATACCGAGCTTGCCTTTATCCTGATCGTTACGGTCGTGCTTCTGGTGATGGGACTGGTGTTCGAAGCACTGTCCATGGTTCTGATCATGACGCCGGTGCTTTTGCCCGCTGCCCTTGCCCTTGGATTCGATCCGATCTGGTTTGGCGTTTATATGGTGATCATGGTTGAATGTGCCCTGATCACACCGCCGGTGGGGCTTAACCTTTATGTTATCCAGTCCGTGGCCAAGGCCCGACTGGGCGAGGTTGCCCGCGGCGTTGCGCCGTTCCTCGCCCTGATGTTTGTTTGTGCCGCGGTTTTGTATCTGTGGCACGATCTCGCCCTTTATATTCCCTTCAAGCTGTAAAGACCGATGACCAACGTTCAATCACCTGCCGATGCCCTGCGCGCACTTCTTGCCACAGGCGACCTGATTACCATGCCGTGCTGCTTTGATGCGCTTTCTGCCAAGCTGATCGAACAGGAAGGATTCGGCCTGACCTTTATGTCGGGATTTGCCACCTCTGCGGCACGGATTGGCGAACCTGATCTGGGCTTGATGTCCTATGGCGAAGTACTTGATCAGGCGCGCAACATCACCGATGCGGTTTCGATCCCCGTAATCGGCGATGGCGACACCGGTTATGGCAATGCCATGAATGTCCGGCGCACCGTCACCGGCTTTGCCAAGGCGGGCTGTGCGGCCGTCATGATCGAAGATCAACTGGCGCCCAAACGCTGCGGCCATACCAAGGGCAAGGAAGTCGTCGGTCGCGACGAGGCCTTTGACCGTATCAAGGCCGCCGTCGACGCCCGCGAGGCCGGGGCAGATATCCTGATCCTGGCGCGCACCGATGCCCGTCATCAGCACGGCCTGTCAGAGGCGATTGACCGTGCGGCGAAGTTCAAGGAACTCGGTGCCGACATCCTGTTTGTCGAGGCCCCGAAATCTGTCGACGAAATGCGCGCCCTTTGTGCCGAGCTCCCCGGTCCCAAGATGGCCAATATCGTCGAAGGCGGCGAAACGCCCGATCTGTCACCCGAAGAACTCAAGGAAATCGGTTATCAGATCGCGGCTTATCCACTGTCGCTGATGGCAGCGGCGATGAAGGCCATGGTCGAATGCCTGCAAACCATGAAGCACGGCCAGCCACGTGACGACAAACTGATGGGCTGGGCGGACTTGCGCCAGCGCATCGGCTTTGATGACTATTACGAAGTTTCGGAACGCTATGCGTCGTCCAGACGCGACGGCTAGGGGACAGGTAATGGACGAAAGACATCACGGCAGTTGTCTGTGTGGGGCTGTGCGCTACGAAGTCACGGGTGGCTTCGATGCGTTCTTCCTGTGCCACTGCAAATATTGCCAAAAGGACACCGGTGCGGCCCATGCGGCCAACCTGTTTTCCCGCAAGGCAAAGCTGTCCTGGATTGACGGCGACGATAACATTCAGTCCTACACCGTTCCCGAAACGCGCCATCAAAAGGCGTTTTGCAAGACATGCGGCTCCGCCGTGCCCTACACGCAGATGGATGGGAAGCTGTTGGTTGTGCCCGCAGGTAGCCTTGAAACGCCTGTTTCGATACGCCCGAACGCCCATATCATGCTGGGCAGCAAGGCGAACTGGGATGACGGGCTTGATGAAATCGAAGGGCTAGATGGCTTGCCCAAATAACATTTCGGCGTGACGCCAAAAGAAAACCCCGCAGCCGATGGCTTGCGGGATTTTCTTTAATGGTGCCGGCAGAGAGACTCGAACTCCCAACCTTCTGATTACAAATCAGCTGCTCTACCAATT
>NZ_DBGS01000076.1:47361-49525 GCF_002295455.1 Thalassospira sp. UBA848
ACCTTCTGATTACAAATCAGCTGCTCTACCAATTATAGCTATGCCGGCGTGAGCGGCGCGAAACATAATCCGGGCCGCGGACGAATGCAAGAGTTTGAAGCAGGGAAATTTACATCCCGTGAAAACCCTTCAAACGCGCGTGTTCGCGGGCTGTGACCTACTTGCGATACAGCTCGTAAAGCGCGACCGCCGCCGCGTTTGATACATTCAGGCTTTCGATGCGATCCGACATCGGCAGCTTGACCAGAAAATCACAGCTCTCGCGCGTCAGGCGACGCAGCCCTTCACCTTCCGAACCCATGACAATCCCGACACGGCCATGCAGTTTGGCTTCGGCCAGTGTCTGGGTGGCATAGCCATCCATGCCCGCCAGCCAGAAATGCGCCCCTTTGAGCTTATCAAGCGTCTGGTTCAGGTTCCCGGCATGAATATAAGGCACGGTTTCAAGTGCCCCACTGGCCGATTTGGCAAGCACGCCGGTTTCGGGCGGGGCATGACGGTCGGGCACGATGACGGCAGAGGCGCCAAAGGCCGCCGCACTGCGCAGGATCGCACCGACATTGTGCGGATCGGTGACCTGATCAAGGATCAGAACCGTGCACTGTTCAGAATCGCGGTGATCGGCGATCAGTTCCTCGACCGACAGCTGGGGCAGGGGGGCGCAATGCATGGCCATACCCTGATGCACGGTGCCTGGCGGCAGCATTTCATCAAGGTCGGTGCGCCCGGCCGAATCTACGGCAATGTCGGTCCGGTCTGCATTGGCAAGGGCGGCGGTGACTTCATCACGTGTGTTTTCCGTCGCCCAGATTTTGTGAATCGTGCGTTGCGGATTGGCAATTGCCATCATCACCGGGTGACGCCCGAACAGAATCAGGCGCGAATTGCCACCCGATCCACCACCGTCACGGCCACGTTTTCGTCCTCGGCGCGAATTGCCTTCACGGTTTTCATCGCCTTGCGGGAGCGCATCGGGCGCACCATCACCTTGATGACGATTTCCTGAACGGGATTTATTGCGACGCGACATGATGGCGGAAACCTCCGGGCCTTGAGGGACTACGTGGCGAACTGAATGCACTTTGTTTCGGTTGTTAAGCGAAGCTTGGGGAACATATAGGAAAGGAAATACGATTTCGTGCTTTTTTTGCTGTTGACAACACATGGCTGTCCACCGTATTCCCTCCCTCGCCGCAACGAGGCCGGGGTCAAACCCGGATGGCGTTACGACCCTGATGGAGGGGTGGCAGAGCGGTCAAATGCAGCGGACTGTAAATCCGCCGACTTAGTCTACGCAGGTTCGAATCCTGCCCCCTCCACCATTCTCTCGCCCTCGCGAGAGCTCGCAGCAGAACTATGCGGGTGTAGCTCAATGGTAGAGCAGAAGCCTTCCAAGCTTACGACGAGGGTTCGATTCCCTTCACCCGCTCCAATATTCTTATGATGCGACCCGTCGGCTCGTGCGGTGGGTTTCTACGTGTTTTTTTGGTTCGGATAATAGGATCTGAGGGCAATGGCCAAGGAAAAGTTTGAGCGTACAAAACCGCACGTTAACGTTGGCACCGTCGGCCACGTTGACCACGGTAAAACCACGCTGACCGCAGCAATCACCAAAGTTCTGGCAGAAGCCGGTGGTGGTTCGTTCCAGGACTACAGCGACATCGACAAAGCACCGGAAGAGAAAGCTCGTGGTATCACGATCTCGACCGCGCACGTTGAGTATGAGACCGAGAACCGTCACTACGCACACGTCGACTGCCCGGGCCACGCTGACTATGTTAAAAACATGATCACTGGTGCGGCACAGATGGACGGCGGTATCCTCGTCGTTTCGGCTGCTGATGGCCCGATGCCGCAGACCCGTGAGCACATCCTGCTCGCACGTCAGGTTGGTGTTCCGGCCCTCGTGGTCTTCATGAACAAGGTTGACCAGGTCGACGACGAAGAGCTTCTCGAGCTCGTCGAAATGGAAATCCGTGAACTTCTGTCTTCCTACGACTTCCCGGGCGACGATATTCCGATCATCAAGGGCTCGGCTCTTGCTGCTCTGGAAGGTCGCGATGACGAAATCGGCAAGAACGCGATCATCGAACTGATGAAAGCGGTTGACGAATTCATCCCGGCTCCGGATCGTCCGAAAGACAAGCCGTTCCTGATGCCGATC
>NZ_DBGS01000076.1:49842-50012 GCF_002295455.1 Thalassospira sp. UBA848
TTCCTGATGCCGATCGAAGACGTGTTCTCGATCTCGGGTCGTGGTACGGTTGTGACCGGTCGTGTTGAAACCGGTGTTGTTAAAGTTGGCGAAGAAATCGAAATCGTCGGCATCAAAGACACCGTTAAAACCACCGTTACCGGCGTTGAAATGTTCCGCAAGCTGCTCGA
>NZ_DBGS01000076.1:50389-50697 GCF_002295455.1 Thalassospira sp. UBA848
GAACGTGGCCAGGTTCTGGCACACGTTGGCTCGATCACCCCGCACACCAAATTCGAAGCAGAAGCCTACATCCTGACCAAGGATGAAGGTGGCCGTCATACGCCGTTCTTCTCGAACTACCGTCCGCAGTTCTACTTCCGTACGACTGACGTTACCGGTTCGATCGAGCTGCCGGCAGGCACGGAAATGGTTATGCCGGGCGACAACGTTCAGATGACCGCAACCCTCATTGCACCGATCGCAATGGACGAAGGTCTGCGTTTCGCAATCCGTGAAGGCGGTCGTACCGTCGGCGCGGGCGTTGTTGC
>NZ_DBGS01000029.1:0-6311 GCF_002295455.1 Thalassospira sp. UBA848
ACCGTCAGGATCAGCTTGGCACCCTTGCGCTGCAACTCCAGAAGTGCTGGCGCATTCGGGCCATAGCCCTCTTTCATGCGATCGGGAATATGGACAGGAACATCAACACCAATGGCGCGGAAAAAGCGTTTCAGAAGTGCCGTACTGGTCGCGCCATCAACGTCATAATCGCCAAAAACGGCAATCCCCTCGCCCGCCTCGATGGCGTCGGCAATGCGCGCGGCTGCCTTGTCCATATCCTGCAAGGTCGATGGATCGGGCATCAAATCGCGCAGTGTCGGTGACAGGAAACTCTCCGCGTCATCAAGGTCAATGCCGCGCGCGGCCATCACCCGGCCCACAATTTCGGGCACGCCAAAACGCTGGGCTATCGTGGTTGCCAGTCGCTCGTCATTTGCGCGTTCCCGCCACCATTTTCCGGTGACGGATCGCTCAACACCCATAAAGGTCGTTTCGTCTGCATGCTCTGTCATGCCCTATGGAATAGCGCAATCTCGGGCGGTCTGAAACCGGATATTTTGCCAATCGGTCAAACCGCGCCAAGACATGGCAACCCCTAGTCGACCCGGTTTTCCCCACACCATTTCAAAACGTTCTCGGCGTCTGCGGCCGGATCATCGACGGGATAGAACACCTTGGTGATCTTGCCATCATCAATGACCATGGTCAGACGCTTGAACAGGCGCATGCCTCCGGCTTCGAAATCCGGCATTGCCATGGCTTCCTTGAAACGATGATCGGCGTCTGACAGCAACGAAAATGGCAGATGAAGACGCTCGGCCGCCTCTTTCTGGTAATCAGTCGTCTGGCTTGAAAGCCCGAACAGGTTGGCGACACCAACCGCACGAAATTCGGCCGCATGATCGCGGAATGAGCAGGATTGCGGTGTGCAGCCCTTCGCCCCGGGAATTTCATCCCAACCTTCGGGCGACGGCACACCGGGCTCCGCTGTGCGTGGATAGACATAGACAACCGTGCGGCCCGTCAATGTCGTCAAATCAACAGATATGTCATTGGTTGCCGACAACCCCATCGCAGGCAGGATCTGCCCCGTCAGCCGTTCAATCACATGTGCGTCACTTTCTGAACTCATCATGATCCTCCCAGGATACAAGAGCGGGCTTTTGTCACGAACAAGGTTCGGCCCTTTGGCTATCAAGATAGGTCTGAACACAGCACTTAAAAAGAAGCATCGATTTCGTATTGTGAAAAACACTATGGTGCATCACACGGTTTGCGCTCGCGGCAAAGTTGTGCAAACTGATGCAATAACAAAATGGATACGCGCAATGCCCCACAAAAAAGGTCTCAGGATCGGATTAACCATCCTGACGGTTCTTGCTGCCCTGATGTCGATGCCAATGGTGATGTTTTCACCAATGATGTTTGATGCACCGGGTTCGGATGAAAATGTCCTGACCCAGTTCCTGTTTTTCAGCGTTCTGGCATTTCCGGTGCTTTGCCTGATGGGCGGCATTCTGCCATGGGTATTCAAACGCCATCCGAATTCAATCTGGCTTTATGGGCTAAGTGGATTAGCTCTTACACAGCTATTATTGGCAATTACCCTGATACAAACTCAATGTGGAGGTAATTTTTCGTGTTAGCCTGAAAACCTATTCACTGGTCAATATCGTGAAACAGCAGGCCCGACAATGAGTAACGACCCAACACTTCCTCCAGAAATCACCGCTGATCTAGAATTAACTGATGATGAGCTTAATACACGTATCGATTCTTCTGAAAGATGGCGGCAACATATCGCTAGCGGTGCTTGGACTTTTGCCAATGATGGAATCAAGTCGTTGATATATTTAAATGGCGGCACTGTTGTGGCCCTGCCAGCGTTAAAGGGACTGAGCGATAGCCCTAACTTCTCAGAGCTATGGCTCACTGTATTTTTGTTTCTATTAGGATTGATTTCAGCAACCGTAGCTCAATTCCTAGCTTACTTCGCTATGTCGAGCGGTGCTTATATCCACCTCCACGGCGGCAGGTACTGGAAAACAATCAAAGAATTGAAACGTTCGAACAGCCAAGCTGCCACTGCGCAGAACTACAAACAATTGCAGTTTAATCGAGAACGAATGACAGCCATACAAGAGGTCACCACCTTAAGTTTTGCTGCGATTTCTTTAATATGTTTTATTATTGGCGGCTTCACAGGTGTGGCTTCTTTTTACCCATCTTAGTGATAGTAAGTGATTGCCATCAGACGATGCCCTCATCCGCCGCAATAAGAGCCAACCCGTGTGCCACCGACAGGAACGGCTGGCCGATTTCGATGCGGTCCTTGCCAAAGCGGTCTTCGAACAGCTTGCGCACCGCCGGGACATAGGATGTGCCGCCGGTCATGAAGACCTTTGAGACGTCACGTGCATCGACACCGGCCTGATCAAGACAGTTCTTGGCGGCCAGCTCGATCTCGGCCATGTCTGGCGCAATTGCGGCTTCGAAATCGGCACGGGTCAGCTTTTCTTCGATCTCCACCCCGCCATGGGCGAATTGCAAAATGGTGCTGTCTTTCTCAGAAAGCTCTGCCTTGGCCCTTGAGACCGTCTGATAAAGGTGGAAGCCCATTTCATCCTCGATGATGGTGACCAGATCCTCGATATCATCAGGCTTGGTGGCGGATCTGATCAGGCTTTTGATTTCGTTGATGGTTTTGGGCTGGTTCATCATGGCAAGTTCGTGCCAGCGCGAGAACGCCGTGTAATATTGCCGCGGGACCGGCAGGGTCGCGCCCATCGATTTGTATTCCGAGCCAAAGCCCAGACGCGGCCACACGGCCTTCTGGATGATGCGATAATCAAACCGGTCACCTGCAACGCCAAGACCTGTGTGCGAAAGCGGCTGCACCCCGCGAATGCCCAATCCCGGCGTAAAGCGGATCAGCGAAAAGTCACTGGTACCACCGCCAAAGTCGGCGACCAGAACGGTTTCGGGTTTGTCCAGTTCGCGCCCGTAATAGTACGACGCTGCCAATGGCTCGAACACCATGGCCTCGACATCGAAACCGGTCTGCTCATACGCCGCACGCAGGCGCATTTCAGCAAAGTCGTTGTCCGGGTTATTGCCCGCAAAGGCGACAGGCCGACCTGAAATCACCCGCTGCCCCAACCAGCCAAGGCTGTGCTGCGCGAAGTGATGGATTTGTGTCAGAAACGTACCGACAAGGTCTTCGATGGAATAGGTCGTACCGAAGATATCCGTCCCTTCAAAGTCCTTGGCCGCCAGATAGGACTTCATCGACTGGATCAGTCGGCAGTCATGACTTTCCTTAAGGTATTCCTCAATCGCGAACGGGCCGGAACAACTTTTGGTATGGGTCGGCGCATTTGGCGCCGTCAGATCCTGATCTTCCCAGAAATACAGAATGGTCCGATAGGTATCAAAGCTGTTGGCACCCACTTCGAACTTTGCCGATTGCACATTGCCTGCGCTGTCTGCCACGGCAAGGACAGAGTTCGTCGTTCCGAAATCAAGGGCAATAATTTCAGACATCAGGCAGCCTCCGGCATTTGGTGTTCGTGATTGGGGGCGGAGGATGTAACGCAGACCATCCGCACCTGCAAGCGATTAAACGAAAAAAGGGAGTGCCCAGAACTACATCAAGGCTCTCCCTTCTTCCAATCCTGTGCGAAACAGAACTTACTTGTACCAGATCTTGCGGCTGAAATCGTGCACGGCGCGGACATAGCGCACGGTGCCCGACTGGGAGCGCATCACGATGCTTTCGGTTTCCGCACCATTGGCAAAGCGGCGCACGCCACGCAGCATCGCGCCATCGGTCACACCGGTTGCCGCAAACATGACGTTGCCGCTGGCAAGTTCGCCCAGTTTATATTTGCGGGTCAGATCCGCGATGCCCCACTTTTTCGCGCGCGCTATTTCGTCATCGTTGCGGAAAACAAGGCGGCCCTGGAACTGACCACCAATGCAACGAAGGGCTGCTGCTGCCAGAACACCTTCCGGTGCGCCACCTGTCCCCATGTAAAGATCAATGCCCGACGTTTTCTGCGAGGTCGCGATCACACCGGCAACATCCCCATCCCCGATCAGCATAATGCGCGCACCAGCTTCGCGGGTCTTGGCAATGATGTCCTGATGGCGCGGGCGATCAAGGATACACACAACCAGATCAGCAACATCGCAACCCTTGGCTTTGGCAAGGCTTTTAAGGTTTTCGGCCGGGCTGGCGTCAAGATCAACAACATCATCGGGAAGACCACCACCAACGGCAATCTTTTCCATATAGGTGTCCGGTGCGTTCAGGAAGCCCCCCTTTTCGGCCATGGCAACAACAGCCAAAGAGTTCGGGCCACCGGTCGCACAAATGGTCGTGCCTTCAAGCGGATCAAGCGCAATGTCGATTTCCGGGCCTTCGCCGGAGCCAACTTCTTCGCCGATAAACAGCATCGGGGCTTCGTCGCGTTCGCCTTCGCCAATCACGACCGTGCCTTTGATGTCCATGCTGTTGAGCGCATTGCGCATGGCGTCCACGGCGGCCTGATCGGCTGCCTTTTCATCGCCGCGTCCCATCAGGCCAGAGCACGCAAGTGCTGCCGCCTCGGTCACGCGAACCGTTTCAAGCGCAAGATTTCGATCCATATCTTCTTCCTCGTATTGCTGATGTGGGGTCTGGGGGCCCCATCTCATTGTTGTCTTTTTATTTTTACGCTCGGTTTTATGCCCGAACTATACAACAGCGCCCCGCATCATGACAGATGAGGGGCGCGTAGGGTCAGGACCTGAGCAATATAATAGAATTGGCCGTTGAGAAACTTGTGAAATTTAAGAAAAACGTTGAAGAGCGGGTCGCAATCCCGGTCAAGACGTTTGACGTCAAAGTTCGCAAGTTTCTCAACTGTCCTTCGGATCGATCAGATTTGCACGGGCTATTTTGTCGCAAAAACTTGAAAGATATGGATCTTCCTGCGTTTTTGCTCCGCGTATCCGCACAAATCTGATCGACCAATTCTGTCATATTGCTCAGGTCCTGACCCTGTTCATTTTGTTAAGATGCGAAGCTTTCAATCCGCATCAGCACCGGCGGCTGTGAATTGCTTTCAAAAGCAGCAATGTCATTCACCGCACCCGACATGGCGGACTCAGTCGTTTCGTGAGCCACGATAACCACCGGCACAACGCCGCCTTCGGTTTCGGCCCGGCCATGCTGGATCATGGACGCCATCGACACCCCGTGCTTGGCAAGGGTTGCGGTAACCTCGGCCATGACACCCGGGCGATCCCATACCATCAGACGCAGGTAATAGGCACCGATATGCTTTTCGAGCGACGCACGCACGTTTTTCTTCAGGCGATCAGCCGGCACGCCAAAGACAGGTGCGGCACGGCCAGCGGCGATATCAACGATATCAGCGACCACTGCTGATGCGGTCGGGCGTTCGCCCGCCCCACGGCCCTGAAGCACCACCGGCCCGACATAGTCGCCTTCAAGGGCAACAGCGTTAAACACGCCTTCGACCTTGGAAATCTGGGTCGCACGATCCACCATGACCGGGGACACACGCTGTTCAATTCCTTCGGCGGTCTGTTTGGCAATGCCAAGCAGCTTGATACGATAACCAAGTTCTTCGGCAAGCTGGATATCAAGTGCTGAAACACTGCGAATGCCTTCAACCGCGACCGCGTCAAAGTCAACCTCGACGCCAAAGGCAAGGCTTGCCAGGATCGCAAGCTTGTGCGCGGCATCAATACCATCGACATCAAAGGTCGGATCGGCTTCGGCGTAGCCAAGTTTCTGTGCCTCTGCCAGTACATCCGCAAAGTCGCGCCCCTGCTCGCGCATGGTGGTCAGGATAAAGTTGCACGTGCCGTTCAGAATACCGGTCACACGGGAAATTTCGTTGCCTGCCAGACCTTCACGCAGCGCCTTGACCACCGGGATCCCACCGGCAACCGCCGCCTCATAGGCGATGGTGACATTGTTGGCATCGGCAACCTGGGCCAGTTCCGCGCCCTTAAGTGCGATCAGCGCCTTGTTGGCGGTCACAACATGCTTGCCGTTTTCAAGGGCCGCCTTGCAGGTGTCATAGGCAATGCCATCCGATCCACCAATCAGCTCGACAAGAATGTCGATATCCTTGTCCGCGGCAAGATCACGGGCATCGTCGTACCAGGTCAGACCTTCGGTCGAAAAACCACGGTCCCGAGTTCGATCACGCGCCGATACCGCTGTGACGACGATCTGGCGACCCGAACGGTCGGTCAGAAGGTCGCGATGTTCACTCAGCAGTTTAACGGTTCCGGCACCGACCGTACCCAGGCCTGCCACACCGATTTTGACG
>NZ_DBGS01000124.1:0-28583 GCF_002295455.1 Thalassospira sp. UBA848
TTCTGAAGCGCGATGGCTTCTTCAAGCGTCTCGTAGGTCATGACATAAAGGATCGGTGCGAAGGTCTCGTGCTTCACAGTGTCGGTCTGACCCGGCATTTCAACAACCGAAGGCGTGACATAGAACGCGTTCGGGTATTCCGATTCCAGGGTGCGTTCGCCACCATGCACGGTGCCACCGTCTTTCTTGGCATTGGCAAGGGCGGTCTGCATGTTGGTGTAGGCTTCTTCATCGATCAGCGGACCAACAAGGGTGCCATCAGCCAGCGGATCGCCGATCGAAACCGACTTGTACGCCGCGATGATTTTCGGCAGCAACTGATCCTTGACGTCCTTGTGAACAATCAGGCGACGCAAGCTGGTGCAACGCTGACCACAGGTCCCGACAGCGGAGAACACAACCGCACGCACAGTCATGTCCAGATCGGCCGACGGCGTCACGATCATGGCGTTGTTGCCGCCAAGCTCAAGAATTGTGCGGCCAAAGCGCTGGGCAACGCGCGGGGCTACTTCACGGCCCATGCGGGTTGAACCGGTCGCCGAAATCAACGAAATGTCGCGACTGTCGGTCATGATTTCACCGATTTCACGATCACCCACAACAACCTGATGCAGGTTGGCCGGCGCATCACCAAACTTGGCAATCGCCTTTTCGAGGATCTTCTGGCAAGCCAAGGCTGTGACCGGGGTTTTTTCCGACGGTTTCCAGATCACGGCGTTACCACACGCCAGTGCAAGGGCTGTGTTCCATGCCCAAGGTGCAACCGGGAAGTTGAACGCGGTGATCAGGCCAGCAACACCCAGCGGATGCCAGTTTTCCATCATTTTGTGGCCCGGACGTTCGGACGCAATGGTCAGACCATAAAGCTGACGCGACAGGCCAAGCGCAAAGTCGCAGATATCAATCATTTCCTGAACTTCGCCAAGACCTTCCTGATAGATCTTGCCGCATTCAAGCGACACCAGACGGCCCAGCGGTTCCTTGGCCGCACGCAGTTCTTCGCCCAGAAGACGCACCAGTTCGCCACGGCGCGGACCGGGAACCTGACGCCATGCGCCAAATGCCTTTTTGGCATTGCCGATGACATCGGTCATCTCGGCGGCGGTTGTTTCGGTAACACTTGCGAATTCCGAACCGTCAACCGGGGTCTGGACACTGAGCGTGCCGTTGGCAATCTCTGCTTCGGACAGACCAAGTTCGGTCAGAATGGATTTGTAGCTCACAGTAAAACTCCCTTCGTTTTAAACTTTCCGGCGCGGATCACCGGCAAATTCGATCTCTGTTCAATCCTTGATATCGGCTACTTTTGGCAGCAGTTTGGCGATGATGGCAAAGGCCTCATCAACCTGATCAAACGGAATGGTCAAAGGTGCCAGCAGGCGCACCACATTGGCGTGCTCACCACTTGGCATTAACAATAGCCCGTTTACGCGAGCCAGTTGCAACAAGGTTTGCAGACGTTTGGGTGACGGTTTGCCGTCATCTGCAATCAATTCAAAGGCACGCATCGCGCCAATCCCGCGCATGTTGCCGATCACATGCCCGCCGGGCAGATCGCGCAGCCATGCGATATGGGTGGCGTATTTTTCACCAAGCTGTTTGGCACGGGCGGTAAGCTTGTCGGTTTCCAGAACCTCAAACACGCCGGTCGCTGCCGCACACGCCACCGGATTGCCGGAATAAGTACCGCCAAGCCCGCCCGGGGCCAGCGCATTCATGACATCCTCGGCACCGGTGATGGCGGCCAGCGGAAAGCCCCCGCCAATGCCCTTGCCCATAACAAGGATATCGGGCGCAACACCGGCATGCTCAATGGCAAACATCTTACCAGTTCTGGCAAAGCCCGACTGGATTTCATCGGCAATCAGAACCATGCCGTTTTCATCACACAGCCGACGCAGCGCGATCAGAAATTCGCCATCCACAGCACGAAAACCGCCTTCGCCCTGAACAGGTTCAATCACCACAGCGCCCACCGATGCCGGATCGGCGGAAACGGCAAACAGTTTGGCGATGGCGGCCATCGCATCATCAACAGATACACCGGTTTCAGGGCAAGGATATGGCAGATGCCAAACCGGCCCCGGCAATGGGCCAAGCCCGGTTTTATACGGTTTGGTTTTACCCGTCAGTGCAAGGGTGGCCAAGGTTCGACCATGAAAGCCGCCTTCAAAGGCGATCACGCCGGTGCGGCCGGTAAAGGCGCGCGCAAGCTTCAGCGCATTTTCCATCGACTCTGCCCCGGAATTGGTCAGCATGGATTTTGCCGGGCCTTCAATCGGACAGTTTGCTGCCAGCCATTCGGTCACCGCGACATAGGGTTCGTGGGGCAACGCGTTATAACAGCTGTGGGTAAACCGTGCGCACTGGGCGGCAACGCGGTCCATCACCACCGGGTTGCGATGCCCGACAGTCAAAACCCCGATGCCGCCAATGAAATCGATATAGCGTGTGCCTTCGACATCCCATGCCTCTGCATTCAGCGCACGATCAAGATAGACCGGATGCACGTTACGTACGCCGGCAGACACAGACATGGTCGCACGGTCGCGGATCTGCATGCTGTCTTGGGCTGGTTTGGTGTTTTCGTCACGGGGCATGTGGGGCTGCTCCGACCTTTTTGTTGATGATTTAGATAACGTTCAGTTCAAACACCGGGGCCTTGTCACGGATGCGCTCATAGCCGAACACCGACAGATCAAGGGTTTCATACCCGTTTGTCGCGATCAGTTCGGCAATGCCACGACCGACCGCCGGGCTTTGTTGCAGGCCATGGCCCGAGAACCCGTTGGCAAAGATAAAGTTTTTAACATCCGTATGACGGCCCAGAATCGCGTTCTGATCCAGCAGGTTATATGAATAGTGACCCGCCCAGGCATTGATGACTTTGATCGCCTCAAACCGCTCGCACCGCTCATACAGGCCCGGCCAGATGATGTCGTCAAACAGGCTGTGATCGACATCGAAATCCCAGCATTCCGGATCGCGATCCTTGGGCGGGGCGATGCCGGTAATGAAGAATTCGCCTTCCGGGCGGACATAAAGACCACTTGGATCAATCAGCATCGGGCAGGATGCGTTGATGTCTTGCGCATCCCGGCAATCAAACACAAAGATGCAGCGTTTGCGTGGCTCGACTGGAATCTCAAGACCCGCCATCCGAGCGACCTTTGATCCACCCGTGCCCGCTGCGTTGACAAGCTGACCACAGCCAAAACGACGACCGTCTTTCAGAACCACACCCGTAACCTGATCGCCGTCGCGCAGGACCTCGATGACTTCGCCGTCAATGTAATCGGCACCGCGACGGCGCGCCTGTTTACGGAAAGACTGCATCAGGGAATAAGCATCAAACCAGCCTTCGCCCGTGCGTCCCCAGCAACCGGCCGCCAGATCAGATGTATTCATCCATGGATATTTCGCGGCCAAATCATCGGGCTCCATCCAGATGATGTCACCGCCAAATTCGGTCTGGGTCGCATGGTTATGGCGCAGGATATCGCGGCCCTGATCGGTGGCCAGAATGAGATAGCCCTTTTCATGCAGGGCAATGTCGACTTCCGGGTCAAGGTCGCGGTTCAGATTGCGCAGGAACTGAATGCCATAGGCCGACATTTCAATATTGATCGGGGTCGAGAATTGCTGGCGGATCGACGCAGCTGAAAGGGCCGTCGAACAGAATTCATAGGTCGAGTCCTTTTCAATCACCAGAACCCGGCCCTTGAAGTCATCACGGCCCGTTAAATGCCATGCGATGGAACTGCCGATAACCGCACCACCGACGATGATCACATCATAATTTTCGTCAACAGAACCCATTGTTGCCTTCTACCCGATGCAGTTTGTTGTCGTCCGGCCCTTGATGGCCCGGTGATTTGCAATGTTGCGCCGGAAACCGTTACCGAATGAAAGGTGGAGCTATCCTTCCAAAACATTCCAAAGTAACAGCATTCCAGCGCAGATGGCTTTCGGCCCAAACGCTTCTTGGGGTGGCGCGAGGGGGCTTTGAACCGTTTAAAACCGTACGCCTTGGCTGCACAGCAAACAAACGATATATTCGCACCATATCATTCCGTTTTGTTATGAACTGGTTTTGCCATGCGCCGCGTCTTGCCATCCCTTACTGCCCTGCAATTCTTTGAAAGTTCGGCCCGACATCTGTCTTTCACCCGCGCGGCAGAGGAACTAAACGTGACGCAAAGCGCAATCAGCCGACAGATCCGTGGGCTTGAGGAATATCTGGGACGTGATCTTTTTCGCCGCGTGAAGAAACGCCTGAAACTGACAGCGGCCGGCGAAGCCTATGCCGCACAGGTGCGTGACCTTCTGGATCGGGCAGAGGCCGCCACGCTTCAGGTCATGGCCTATTCCGATGCGGGCGGGATGCTCAATGTCGGGACGCTACCGACCTTTGGCGCACGCTGGCTTGTGCCGCGTCTTGGTGACTTCAAGGCAACCTGGCCTGACATTCAGCTTAATCTCATTACCCAGACGCGGGAGTTCAATTTCGACCGCGAGGGTATTGATATCGCCATTCATTTTGGTGAAGACAACCTGCCGGGCTGCGTGACCCACCGTTTGATGGGGGAAACCCTGATTGCGGTCTGTGCGCCCAAGCTGCTTAAGGAAAATGACGATCTGCCGATTGCCCGCGAACGCGTGCGCAATTGCACCCTGTTGCAGCATTCCACCCGTCCACGCGCCTGGCAGGACTGGCTTGCGGCCACCGGCGTTGCCGTGGTCGATGAACTGGCCGGCCCCCGGTTTGAGCATTTCCATATGGTTATTCAGGCCGCTGTCGCAGGCCTTGGGCTGGCGCTTTTGCCGGAATTTCTGGTGCGTGAAGAACTTGAAAGCGGGCGTCTGGTCGCACCCTTTGATGTGTCGATCCCCAACCAGCATGCCTATTACGTGGTTTATCCCAAGGAAAAGGAAAACAACTTTGCGGTCCGCGCATTTCGCGACTGGCTGATTGCGACGTGCCGCACCGAACAGGATGATCGTGCCATACCGTCGGGCACCGCCGCCTGATATCCGCCTGAAGTCAGGCGGATTGACTGATCAAAACGACTCCGCCCGCCGGGTCATGAATTGACCGGATTCGGCTTTTGAAAACTGATGACAGCAAGTCCGGTGTCATGACGTCTGATACCGATCCCTGCGCGACGACTTCGCCTGCACTAAGGACAGCGACCTGATCGGCATAGCTCAGGACCTGATTGAAATCATGCAGGATCATCAGGACCCCGACGCCGCATTCTTTTGCCTCCCGCCGGGCAAGGGACAAGACCGCATGTTGATGCGCCACATCAAGACCAGCCGTCGGCTCATCCAGCAATAGGAACCGCGCAGCAGGTATTGAGCCATCGCTTGCACCGTGGGTCTGATTGGCATCCTTCATGCCCCAAAGCTGAACCAGCGCACGTGCCAGATGGACGCGTTGTTTTTCCCCACCTGACAGGGCCGGATAGGCTCGATCCGCCAGATGGGTGATATCGGCAAGCTTGATCGCACGAATAACTTGTTTCTGATCAAACTGGCGCGTTGAAACCTTGCGATACGGGGCACGGCCCAGTGCGACAACATCAAACACCGTGAACGGGAAGGTCATCGAGGCCGCCTGCGGCATCACCGCGCGTTCCTGCGCCAAATCAAGCGCCGAAATGGTCGAAAGGGGCAGGCCATTCTGAAACACCTTGCCGCCACTTGGCGCAAGTTCACCTGCCAAAACCTTCAGCAAGGTGGACTTCCCTGCCCCGTTCGGACCAAGAATGGCAAGAACCTCACCCGGCTCGACTGCGATGGAGACATCACGCAGCAGGTAACGCCCACGTGCCTTGAAATCCGCCTTATGCGCCATCAGGGTCATAGGCGACGCCTTTTCTTTTCAACGATCAATAACCCCAGGAAAAACGGGCCACCGACAATGCCGGTGACCAGCCCGATGGGCAGTTCTGCCGGAAGGACGATGATACGTGCCACCGCGTCTGCCGCTGTCAGAATGATCGCCCCGCCCATCGCCGATGCCGGAAGGACATAACGGTTATCTGGGCCGGTTGCCAAACGCACCAGATGCGGGGCCACCAACCCGACGAAACCGATAATCCCTGAAACTGCCACCGCCGCCCCGACGACAAGGGCCGTAATCACCGTGGCGCGACGTTTCAGATGTTCGACCTCAACCCCCAGATGGCGTGCTTCAGCCTCGCCCAGCAAGAAAAGATTAAGCGGAGTTCCAAGCCGGATCAGGCAGGCGATTCCAAGGACCATCACCATCAGGGCGGGCAGATCAGTCGCACCATTGCCCGAAAGTGCGCCCATCTGCCAGAAGGTCAGGCTGCGCAACTGGGCATCGTCGGCCATATAGGTAAAGACACCCACACCGGCAAAGGCAATGGCATTGATCGCAACACCGATCAGCAACATGATTGCCGCATCGGTCCGGCCATCCTGACGTGACAGAATGCTGATCAGGACAGTCGCCAAAACCGCACCGCCAAAGGCCGCAACCGGCACTCCATAGGGCCCGAAAGCCGCGTAATAGCCACCAAGTATCAGGTGGCCTGCCACAATCATGCTAACCGCACCAAAGGCGGCACTGGCCGAAACACCGATAATCCCGGGATCGGCAATCGGATTGCGAAACAGGCTTTGCATCACTGCCCCGGCAAGCCCGAGACCTGCGCCAATAATGATCGCACGCATGATCCGTGGCAAACGCAGGCTATCAAGAATGCGGGCATCAAAGGCGTCAATGCCGACCTCTGCAACGCCGATGCGTTGCCCAAGATGGACAAACACATCCCTGACCGAAATCTCTACCCCGCCCATGCCAAGTGACATTACGGTGGCAGCACAGAGCCCAATCATCAAAAGCACCAGAAACAGCACCGAACGGTTGAGCGGCAACTGCAATTGCAATGCGGTGACCATTTGTTTCACAGCGATCACGACCCCTGTTCGATGGCCCGAAGATGGGCCGCAAGATATCGGATTTCTTTGGCCGATGACGGACCAAAACCAAGAATGGTCGATGCAGAAATGGTAAGCACCCGACCATTCGCCACGGCCTTGTTCAGGCCAAGGATCGGATGGGCCTGAAGGCCATCAAGCCCGCCCAGCTGATCAATCGTCGACCGGGTTACCAACACATAATCGGATGCGTCCGATGCAATCACCTCGGGCGAGACGGGTTTGAAACCATCAAAGCCCGCCATGCTGTTCATCCCGCCGATCATGGTGATGATTTCATCCGCCGTGGTTTCCTGCCCCGCCGACATCGGTTTGCCATGACCAACCGCCATCAGGAACACGATGCTTGGGCGATCAGCGCTGTCATTACCCTGCAATTGTGCAAGGTCATCCCGCACGCGATCAGAAAGCGTTTTTGCCGTATCAGGCTTACTCAGGGCATCTCCCGTCATCGCAATCGCATCCGGCAGGTTTTCCATCTTTGCCAGCGACGGCAGGATCACAATCGGAATGCCGAGATCACTCAGTTCGCCGAGCACGACATCCGGCCCTGATTTCTCAACCGCGACAATCAAATCAGGGTTCAGGCCGATAATGCCCTCGGATGCCAGATTGCGCATATAACCAACTTTTGGCAGATCAGGCACCGGGTCGGGCCGGGTGCTTGTGGTATCGGTCGCAATCACACTATCGCCAGCGCCAAGGGCAAAGACGATCTCGGTTGCTGGCGCCCCGACAGTGATCACACGTTTGGGCGCACCATCGGCAAATGCGGGCACGCACAGCCCGAAGACCCCGATGATGCTCAGGATAAATCCGGTGAAATGACGCATGGCTTGGTTACTCCGCCACTGCTGCCATGGTGTTTTCCAGACGCGGCAGGCTTTCGGCCAGTTTCTGCCAATCCGGGTTTTCCGGGTCCTTGCGTTTGCGCTCGCCACAGAAGATCGCGAAATTGTTCAAATCGCGGTCATACAGCTCGATGGTGGTCACCATCCCCTCGCGGATCGGTTTGCGTACAATCCATGCTTCGAAAATCTGATCCATACGCAGATGCAGGGTAAAGGTCGGGTCCATGATGTTGATCCACTCGCCCATTTCGCGAATGGTCTTGATCGGACCGGTATGGATCTGAATGGCACCGCTATTGCCGACAAATACCATGATCGAAATACCACTTTCCGATGCCTTTTCAAGCAGGACCTTCAACGCATCGCTACTTAACCGTTCGGCAAACTCCGGGCCCGCCAGACGCATGCCTTGCTGACGGCCAACATTAAAGTCCTTGAGCATCCCGTGATATTGATGGACGTCCGTCATTCGGCGCCAATGCGCACGAAGGTTTTCAACATCAACTTCCTGATCAGGAAGTGTCACGGCTTTGGGTAGCGGCGGCAGGACCTCGATCCCCGGCAACTGGTTATCAGCCTTGAAATCGCTAATCAGTTTGTCATAGGCGGCTTCATCGGACTGATCCGTCAGGAAAATCTTGTGAACGGCGCGCCCGTCATGGTCGAAAATCTGGAAACTGCGGCGACGCCCGGCACGCGGGTTGTCGGTTTCAACCGCAAACGCATGGCCCCAATGGCCAAGAAACAGGCGCAAATCAACATCATGATTAAGCACCAGACCCATCTCGCCATTGATGCTGATCTTGCCAAAAGTCCCGATCTTTTCGTGCACGACACTGGGATTGCGCGTCAGGATCTTGACCTGCCCCAGTTCTTCCAGACGGGGTATGAAGTCACCCCAATCGGCATCAAGCCGCACAACGTTGGTGCCGATGCCAGCGGCAACCAGCTCACCCTCGCTTAAGCCCAGTTCGGCGGCGATATCAACGGCATATCCCTTGGCCTCACCCGCAGCAAAGGCGGTCCAGGCTTCGGTGGCAGTCGTGAAATTGTGTGAATTGTTATCGGTCATGGCGTTTTGTCCTCCGTACACAACGGACGGCGCGGGGTAACGCACCGTCCGACCCGGTTTAGAATTTCATGCTTGCGGAAACTTTGAAGTTGCGACCCGGCTCATAGATGATCGCGTCACTGGTGCGGTAGGTCTGATCAAGCAGGTTGTCGATGCCGGCATTGACCTGCAGGCCGTCGACATGGTCGCTGGCATCCCAACGCGCAAAAAGATCAAGACGGGTATAGCCGCCCCGGTTTGCCGTATCGTCCGGAACGCGATCCTGTTCAGCGACCATGATGGCACGCCCGCCAAGTTCCAGCCCGTAATCCATCAGGCGATAGCCACCCGACAGGCTCAGCTTGTCGCCCTGGATGTTGGACAGGTTTTCACCAGTCTCGCTGTTCTCACCGCGCAAAACCGACATCGCAACACTGCTAAACAGCAAACCGGTGTCATAGTTGACTTCGGCTTCGAAACCCTTGATCTCCGCCTCTGGCAGGTTGCTGCTGGTCGTGGTTCCATTGAAACCACCGGTCACACTTTGTTCGATGTAGTCGGTGATCTCGTTTTGGAAGACAGCAACCTTGGCCCGAAGACTGTCACGGCTGGTAAACAGCTGATCGGCCTTGAAATTCGCACCAAGTTCCCACGTTTTGGCTTTCTCGGCTTCAAGATTGGGGTTGGGAACGAACTGGTTGTTCCCAAAATGGGTACCGTCGTTATAAAGCTGTGTCAGGGACGGGGCATTAAAGGCTTCGGCATAGCTGACATAAGGCTGCAGCCAAGGTGCCACGCGATAGGCCACCGAAAAACGCGGTGAAATCGCATCATCCGAGCGATCCGATTGGCCTGAGGCTGATTGATCAAACGAGTCATATCGAATGCCAGCTGTAAGCTCCAGATTCTCCATCAGGGTCAGCCGGTTATCCAGATAGACACCGGTAATCAGCATATCGGCATCCGGGAACAAACCCGGGGTCGGTTCGCCATTACGACGGCCTTCCTGCGTATCTTCGAAGACCTCACCGCCCAGAGTTACTGCCAGTTCATTATCACCGAAGGCAAAGCGGGAGGTATTAGCACCCTCCATACCAAGGGTCTCAAGCTTGCGTTCATCATGACGACCGTCGGTTATGCGTTTTTCATCCAGATTGGTGCGCATGCCATAAACGCTACCACTCGCATCAATCAGGTCATTGTTCGGGCTGAAGTATTCTGCGCCAAACACACCGGTAAGCTGTTCGGTTTCACGATCAACGATGTTTGAAAGGCTTGCACCATCCGGTGCAGCAGGGAGTCGGTGATCATCGCTGTAGCGTTGCACAGTCAGATGCATACGACCGGTGTCGCTAAAGTCGATCCCGCCCTTGAACAGACCATTGATATAGTCGTCATCGGTGTAGGGTTCTTTTTCACCGCTACCGTTTTCATAGCTGCCGCCGCTTTTTCGCGTAATGCCAACCAGCACATCACTGTTTTCGGTCGGTCGGCCATAGGCGGTGCTGTTCAGGGTAAGTTTGTGATCGACAGAGGCATAGCCAGTCTTGATACGCGCACCGATACGATCATCACCTTCAAGCAGGTCCTTGGCATCAAGAGTCTGAAGCGTCACAGCCCCACCAAGCGCGCCCGTGCCCTGCATGGTAGATGCCGAACCGCGATACACCTCGACCGATTTCAGCATTTCCGGGTCAATGAAGATCCCGCCCTTGTGGCCATTGCGCAGGTTGGCACGCGCACCGTCGATCCGGACGACAACACGGTCATCTGTCAGGCCGCGAATGGTCGGGATTTGTACCGAGCTGCGCGGCCCGCCAGAGGTTTCAACACCGGGCAAGCTATTGAGGATGTCGCCCAAACCATCTGGCTGAAAGCGATCAAGGTCCTCCTCATTAACGATGGAGACTGATGCAGGCGTATCGATTGCCGTTGTTTTCAGCTTGCTGGCGGTAACGGTAACCGTATCAAGAACAACCGCCGTTTCGACAGTCGTCGCATTCCGGGTTGGGGCAGTCTGGGTGTTGGTCGCGGGCTCGGATGCAGAATCCTGAGCGTGTGCCGCAACACTAAGCGCAAATGTGGAAACTGTCGCCAGAAGAAGGCGCACAGAAGTGGTTCGAACCATAATGATTCCCCTGTTAGGCAGCTGTAGCTTTGTACCGATTTCGGCTGGCTGGCTGGCTTGTGCAGGGCACTGGCGCGCTGGCTGGCAAATGGTGTGGTAAGGTGGCGAAAGAACGCCTATTTGGTCAGGATCAGTTTGTTATTTGATGTCAGGCGCAATCTGTATTCTTCCCCCTGATGAACAATGATGACTTCACGATCATTCCCCATCAGTTCATGCACCTGCATCTGCTTCACTGTTTCAGACTTTCCTGCATGTCCCGGTTCTTCTGCGATGTCGGACATCGCAAACTCCTTGTTGAATTGAATGTTATTAATAATGATTTGCATGTCTATAAGTTTGTTGCGAATGCAAGTCAAGTTCATTTCTTCAGGGCACAAAGAAGGGTGATCAACGTCACCCAGTAAAAAAGGCACCCCGACTTGGCGCGGGGTGCCTTTTGAAAGCGACAAAAATTCTGGGATAATCAGTAGACCGACTTAATCACCACCGATTTTTTTCGACGACCCTGCGCGCATCGACGCACAAAGCTGCACGGCTACGACCACAAACAGGAAGTAAAGTGCAACTTGCCAATCACCCAGAAGGTCATGCAATGCCCCAAACAAAACCGGACCAATGGCGGCAAACAGATAGCCCACCGATTGCGCCATGCCTGACAGTCGGGCAGAGGTCTGTGGATCTGCACCGCGCATGCCGACAAGGGTTAGGGCGATGCTGATCATGCTGCCTTGTCCAAGCCCCATACAAACCGCCCAAACATAAGGCAACTCGGTGGTGGCAAAGACAAAGCCCGGAATGGCGATGATCAACGGAACATGAAGAACCAGCATCGCCAGTTTCTTGTTGGCGATTTTCGAATAGATCAGCGGCGCGCCAAAGGCGGCCGGAATGCCAAACACGTTAAACAGGGTTAGCAACGTGGCGGCTTCGGCCTCGGAAATGCCGTGATCGATGAAGACTTTGGCGACCCAGGCCGTGCCAGTATAGAACATCAGCGACTGGCAACCAAAGAACAGGGCCAGCCACCAGGCTTCGACGTTTTTCCAAAGCGAAATGTGCGCAACCGGTGCCGGGGCTGCTCCGACATGGCGATAGCGTAACATCGGCAACCAGCAGACAAAGGCAATGGCGGCAAACACCGCCCAAACACCAAGCGACCAGCGCCAATCGCCATCTGCCGCATTTCGGATCGGGATCGAAACAAATGCTGCAATTGTCGCGCCGCTTGACATGGTAAAGGTGTAAAGGGCGGTCACCAGCGCAACATGGGTCGGGAAGCTGCGCCTTACCAGTGACGGGGTCAGAACATTCAAGACCGCAATGGCGGCACCCAGAATGATGGTCCCCACCACCATGACGTCATAGGCTCCGCTGGCCCTAAGCCCCTGCCCGATGGCAATGAACAGCAGCATGGTCAGAAGGGTCGCTTCCAGACCGAACTTCTGTCCCAGACGTGGCGCAAACATCGACAGCACCCCAAAGCTCAGAACCGGCAACGTGGTTAACAAACCAAGCTGCGTTCCCGAAAGCGACAGGTCGGTGCCAATGATTTCCGCCAACGGCCCCAGCCCGACAATGCTGCCGCGCATGTTGGCCGCCAGAAGCAGGATGGCCAGCAAAAAGCCGATATGTGCCCCAAGATGCTGAAAACCGCGGCTGGCATCAGGTGCTGGCTTCCCGTTCGGTGGCGTCTTGGCTGATGGGCCGACAGATGGGGGGGAATGCGGGGCGGGTTTGTCGGTCATTTTGGTGATCCGTGTTGGGTCGCGATGGTGGCGCGAACAGAACTTCAATTAGGCATTATTGCGCAAGGTTTTGCAGCTATACCGCAACAACACCCCACAAGACGCGCAGCGCAATTACGACAAACAGAACGGCAATGATCCGTTCGATCCAGGTAGCATGATCGCGCAACCATGGCAGTACAGCCCCATGCGACAATCCGATCGCCACAAGGCAATACCAGGCCGCATCAATAGCAGCTGCGGTAAAGGCCAACAGGAACTTACCGGCCCATTCGAATTCGGGCGAGACAAATTGACTGAAAAGGGCCAGGAAAAACAGGGCGATCTTGGGATTGAGAAACGCGATCATGAACCCGTCGCGTGCAGCCTGCAGGGTCGAACCCGTTACTTTCCCCGTCCCATCAACGTCAAACTTTGCACCTGCCTTTGCACCGCGCCACGCCTTAACGGCAAGCCAGGTCAGATACAACGCACCAAGGATGCTGACAGCATTATGAAAGACGGGCACAGTCTGAAACAGGATGCCAAGACCGGTCATGGTGATCACAGCATAAAAGCCGATCCCAAGCCCATGCGCCAGTGCGCAGGCAAAGCCAGCCTGACGGGAATGACCAACGGAATAGCGCAACACAACAGCCAGACTGGGACCCGGCGTCATCGCACCAAGAAGACAAATGGTTGCAACCGACAACCAGGCAGCGAAGCTCATGACGTTTCCTTTTGGTGGCGCAGGTTTGGTTCCTGCTTGGCATCATCGAAAGCTATCTGCTTGCCACAACCGTTTCAACGGAAATGAACTATCGCTATGATGCGCCTTCGCGCCACCCCGCCACCTGACCTCTGCATTTCGTAAAACACGGTTTTAAAACATGTTTTTGTTGCTCAAGAACGCCAACGTTTTCGCCCCGACCCCGCTTGGGATCAACGATATCCTGATCTGTGACGAAAAAATCGTCGCCATTGCCCCGGATCTGGTTGTTTCTGTTCCGGCAGAACTCAAAACCATTGATCTTGGTGGCAAGATGACCGTTCCCGGCTTTATCGACGGGCATGTGCATCTGATTGGTGGTGGCGGCGAGGGTGGCTTTGCCACACGTACGCCCGAAGTTGCGATTGGCAAACTGATCGAGGCCGGAATTACATCCGTTTGCGGCTTGCTCGGAACGGATGCAGCCACACGCCACATTGCCTCGCTTTACGCCAAGACCAAGGCGCTTCGTACCGAAGGCATTTCAGCCTGGTTCTTCACGGGCGGTTATCGCGTGCCCTCCCCGACACTGACCGGCAATATCGGGGATGACGTGACGTTTCTGGATGCCTGTATTGGTCTGAAAACGGCAATCTCCGATCACCGCAGCAGCCAAAGCACGGTTGACGAGCTGGCCCGCATCGCATCCCAATCTCGCATCGGCGGAATGACATCGGGCAAGGCCGGGTCTGTGGTCGTGCATCTGGGCGATGGCGACGGGCATTTTGATCCGTTACTGAGTGTGGTCGATCAAACCGAAATTCCGATTGGCCAATTCATCCCGACGCATGTGAACCGCAAGCGCGCCTTGCTTGATGCGGCCAAACTCTGGGCAAAGCGTGGCGGCAATATCGACTTCACCACAGGCATTGACGCCGAACCCGACCCCAAGGGGGCAACAAAAACATCAACCAGCATTGCCGAATGCCTGGCCGATGGGGTGCCGCTTGAACGCATTTCCATGACATCGGATGGCAACGGGTCACTGCCGGATTTTGATACTGATGGCAATATGATCGGACTTTCAGTGGCTGGCTTTGAAACCGTCCCGCGCGAATTTGCCGATCTGATTGAAGTCGAAAAACTTGATATCCCAACCGCCCTTTCCCCGATAACGACGAACCCGGCACGCATGCTGGGACTGGCTGCTCGCAAAGGGCAAATCAAGGTCGGTCATGATGCCGATATCCTTGTTCTGGACGATGCATTGGCCCCTGATAGCGTCATTGCACGCGGAAAACCGGCCATGATTGGCAAGGAACGGCTTCTGCGGGGCACTTTCGAGGCCTAGCACGGCTTAATCCACTCTGGCTTAACGCGAAAACACGGTTTTTGGGCGCATAAAGCCGTATGAGTTGCCTTTTTATCGACATAACTGCCCCAAACCGCCCCCAATCCGGCCAAACTGCTTCCCGTTTTCTTTCGCAAGCTGTTGTTCATCAAAAAGGTCCGTGAATGACCACCTTAAACGAGCAAACGCGAAGGGATACGAGAGATGCGAAAGACAGCCACAATTCTTGTTGTTGCCAGTGCATTGGGACTGTCCGCATGCAGTGGATTGAGTGACCGGGATCAAAAGATGCTGAGCGGCGGTGCCATTGGTGCCGGCGTTGGCGCCGTCGGGACCGTCATAACCGGTGGATGCGTTACCTGTGGTGCTGCCATCGGTGGGGCCGTCGGCACGGGCGCAGGCTATATCATGCACGAAAACGAGAAGGCCCGAAAATGATGAAGCGGATCATTCTTCTTGCAGCGGCCCTTGGCTTGGCACTTCCTTTTGCAGCACCCGTCCCGGTGAAGGCAGATCCACCGTCCTGGGCGCCAGCACATGGTTATCGCGCCAAACAGAACAAAGGCCATTATCGCTATGGCAATGAGCTGTTTGTTTCCGATGGTGGTTTCCTGCGCTGCAATCGTGACGTGGTTGGCGCAATCATTGGTGGCGGTACCGGTGCTGTTCTTGGCTCAACCATCGGCAAGGGCAGTGGCCGGGATGCGGCCATGATTGGTGGTGCTATTCTTGGCATGCTAAGTGGTTATTCGATTGGTCGAAATCTGGACCGGGGCGATCTGGCATGCACAGGATATGCATTACAACGCGCGCCCGATGGTCAGACCGTCCGGTGGCAGAATCCCGATTCGGGTCGTAGCTACAATGTGGTTCCCACCAGCAGCTGGCGGAACGCAGAAGGACGCTATTGCCGCGAATACAGCGCAACCGCCAGAATTGGCGGAACCCTGCAGAAAACATATGGAACAGCATGCCGACAACCGGATGGTTCCTGGCAAATCGTGTCTTAGGAACGGCTTGGAACCGGCCAGTTTCCATATCGGGATATTCCCCGCATCAAGCCCGGCACTGCCGGGCTTTTTTGCGTTCAGCCCCAGACAAAGTCGAGATCTGAAATCGCTGTAATTCAATACCTTAAAGGTCTCCTATTTCCCGCTTTCGTTATTTGTTTTACGTTAACGTCACTTTGTATTACATTCTTGCCATAACCATAACAAGAATACCTGCTGACAGAGGGAGGCGTTCGTGGATGACATCCTCGAAACCGTAAAAGAAAAACTGCCGCAATTGCGCGGTTTGAATGCCGTGGTCGCCTTTGATTGCGGCGATGATGGACATATCGTAATCGATGCTACCGGTGATGAACCGGAAATCAGCGATGATGACCTGTCCGATGCCGATTGCATCCTTAAAATCAAGAAAGCCAACCTCGAAAAGCTGATCGCTGGAAAGCTTGACCCGATGCTTGCCTTCACCATGGGCAAACTGAAGATCAAGGGGTCCATGGGCGTGGCAGCAAAGCTGTCATCGATGCTCGACTAATAAAGTCTCGATGATCCGTCTCACGAGGGAAGCATGCGCAATCGCATCTCGAAAAGCTGCATATCGGCCCTGATTGCCGGACTTGCGATCCATTATGCCGCACCATCGCTGGCGTCCGGATCGGAAATATTGAATTTCCGCGTCCTAAAGGACGGGGAACCGATCGGTTATGAAACCGTCGAAATCACGCCAACAGCAACAGGCCAAACCGTCACGGTCAAAACATTGACCAACGTGCAGGTGCTGTTTTTGAAGTTCCATTACGACCATCAACGCACCGAACAATGGCAGGACGGAAAGCTGGTCTCGGTCGAAACCACCACCAATGATGACGGCACGCACTACACCTGGCAGGCAAGCTATGACGCTGATTGTTACATGCTTTCCGGAAAGGGTGTCGGGAAACGTGATGCCTGTGACGCGGCCTGGCCGCTGACCCTGTGGCAAGAGAATGTCACAGGCAAAACCAATCTCTATAGCGTCATCAACGCAGAACCGTATGTCGTCAGGACAGATAAGGTTGGCAAAGAACCAGTCTTGATCGAAGCCGGGGAAACACCGGCAACCCGTTACACCATGTCGGGCGATGTAGAACGTGACCTTTGGTATGGCACCGACGGGAAATTGCTCAAAACGAGTTTTAAAAGAAAGGGTTACGACATCGACTTTATCCGAGTTGATGCGAATACCCTTCAAAAATAAAAGCGGGCGTTTTGAATCATAGATTTGAAGCGTTTTAAATTAAGGGAGAAACAGATGTCCTACTTCAAGAAGAGCTGCCTTTGGGGGGCAGCTTCGGGTACCGCACTTCTATGCGCGCTTGCCAGCGTTGGCACCGCTCACGCATCGGGTTTTCAGGTCCGCGAAACCAGCGGCACCCTTCAGGGTTCAAGCTTTGCCGGCATGACCACACTGTCAACAGACGCATCGACGATGTCCTATAACCCGGGCACGGTGGGCCAGTACAAAGAAACCAGCTATAGCGCTGGTATTACGGTCATTCGGCCGGTCGCGAAAGCAACCAACACCGTTGCAACTGATGGAACACTGACGTCCATTGCGCAGACCGGTGGCGGATACAAAGATATGGCACAGGATGCCGCAGTACCAAATGCCCATGCTGTCTGGACGCTTAACGACAACATTAACTTTGGTGTGTCCATCACAGCGCCTTGGGGCCTCGTTACGGACAATGATTCTGATTTTGCTGGCCGCTTCTTTGGCACGACATCAAAAATCAAGACAGTCAATATCAAGCCTGTCGTCGCATATCGTTTCGATAATGGCCTGAGCATTGGCGCCGGCCCGCAGGTTCAACGTTTCGAAGCATCGTTGAGCAAAGCTGTCGCGGCACTGGGCGGCGCAAAAGCGGAAGGCAACTCCACGGTTGAAGGTGACGACGTCGGCTATGGCTGGACTGCAGGCTTGAATTGGGAATTGACCGACGATACCCGTTTGGGCCTGTCATACAATTCCGAAGTCAAGCACAAGCTTAAAGGTGACATCAAGTTCGACAGTGCTGCCAAAGGGCTTGTGACGCCATACACTGATCGCAAGACAACTGCCAAGATCACAACTCCAGAAGCCATCGCTTTCGGTGCATCACATGACCTCAACGAACAGTGGACAGTCATGGGTGACGTCCAATGGACGAACTGGAATTCAGTAAAGGATCTGGTCTTCATCTATGACGGCCTTATCAACAGCTCGTTGGCAACAAGTAGCAGCACAACAGAGAACTATCACTGGGGTAGCTCATGGTTTGGAGCACTGGGTGCCCGATACCAGCATGACGAGAACTGGTCCTTTGCTGGCGGTTTCGCATATGACGAAACACCGATCAAAACACGGAACCGTAATGTACGCCTTCCAGACTCTGATCGTTACTGGGTGTCCTTTGGCGCAACATATGAGGCTGCCGACTGGGCAAACGTAACGCTTGGCTATACTCACATTTTTGCTGATGAAGCACGTGTCGATCATGCATCTTCGTCGCTTGGCAATTACTCTGCTGACTATGACGCCAAGGTCGACATCATCGCGCTGCAGGCGAAATTCAAGTTCTGATCTGCTATACTGTCCGGTGCGGGGTGCGATGGCGCACCGCATCGGGCGTCCCTTTTTTTGCCCGCAAAGTGACGTTAACGTAATGGAGTTAACGCAAGTGAACAAAGTGAACGTCCAAGAATCCCCGATCCTGCGCGATGGCGTCGACATCAGCTCGCCCGTCAAGACACGCCCGGTGCATGAGATTTTCGACAATGCAGCGGCACGGTTTCCGTTGCGCCCCTGTCTTGATTTTCTCGGCCGGATTTACGATTACAAAACCATCGCCGAACAGATTGATCGCGCTGCCGAAGGCTTCAAACAGCTTGGTGTGCGCAAGGGTGACAAGGTGGGGCTATGCCTGCCCAACACGCCCTACTATGTGGTCTGCTATTACGCGATCCTGAAATGCGGCGGCGTGGTTGTGAATTTCAACCCGCTCTATGCCAAGCGCGAGATCGCCTATCAGATCGAGGATTCCGGTTGTCGCCTGATGGTGACCCTGAATCTAAAACAGATCTATCCCAAGGTTGCGGCCTGTCTGGATGAAACCTGCCTGAAGCGGATCGTTGTTTGTGAAATGAGCGACATCCTTCCGCCAGTCAAAAGTGTTCTGTTCTCACTGTTTAAGCGCAGCGAACTGGCCGATGTGCCGAACGACCTTCGCCACATTCCCTATTCACGGGTTCTCGGATGCAAACCGATTGATCGCGTGGTGGATATCAATGTCCATGATCTGGCCGTTCTGCAATATACAGGTGGCACAACCGGTCGGCCCAAGGGGGCAATGCTGACCCATGCCAACCTGAGTGCCAATGTTGATCAGCTAACGCGCTGGATGCCCGACGCCAAGCCGGGCCACGAAGTTACCCTGTGTGTTTTGCCATTCTTCCATGTCTTTGCCATGACAGTTGCGCTTAACACTTCGGTTAATCTGGGTGCGGAATTGGTTTTACAGCCGCGCTTTGAGCTAAGTTCCCTGATCAAGGCTTTGGACAAGAAAAAGGCCACCATTTTCCCCGGTGTTCCGACGATCTATACGGCGATCAACAACTCGGCGGAAACACTCAAATACGATCTATCTCACATCCGTTGCTGCATCTCAGGTGGTGCGCCGCTGCCGGTTGAAGTCAAACACCGGTTCGAGGAAATAACCGGCTCCAAAGTGGTCGAGGGGTACGGCCTGACCGAAGCCAGCCCGGTCTGCACCTGCAACCCGCTTAAGGGTGATAACAAGGAAGGCTCCATTGGTCGGCCATTGCCTGGCACCGAGATTGAAGTCCGGTCCCTCGATAGACCGGAACAGACCATGCCGCTTGGCGAGAAAGGCGAAGTTTGCATACGCGGTCCGCAAGTCATGCCCGGCTACTGGCAAAATGAAACGGCCACGGCCGAAACATTTGTAGATGGATGGCTGCGTACCGGTGACGTCGGCTATCAGGACGAGGACGGCTATACATTTCTTGTTGATCGCCTCAAGGACGTCATCCTGTGCAGCGGCTATAACGTTTATCCGCGTGCGATTGAGGAGGCACTTTATCTGCATGACCAGATCGCCGAAGTCACCTGCATCGGGGTGCCCGATCAGTATCGCGGACAGGCACCCAAGGCATTTGTTCGTTTGAAGGACGGCGTGACGGATGTCACGGCCCAAGACCTGCGGGCATTTCTTGACGACAAGATTTCAAGAATCGAGATGCCGCGCGAAATAGAAATCCGTGACGAACTTCCCAAAACCATGGTCGGCAAGCTGTCGAAAAAGGAATTGGTCGAGGAAGAAAGACAAAAGAGAGAAGAAAATACGGCTTAGTTGCAATGCGTTAGCGGCACGACACACACACTGAAAAAATATAAGTGACGTTAACGTAAACTAATTGACGTTTAGTGAAAAATATATACCATTAGGGGCGAATAATGACCAAAATTGACGAACGGTTTTATACCGTTCCCGAACTGGCTGGCGATCTTGGCATCACACCGCGCACCATTCGGTTTTACGAGCAAAAGGGGCTCTTGAACCCGCAACGTGCCGGCACAACCCGGGTGTATACCCGCCAGGATCGCGCCAAACTGCTCCTCATTTTGCGGGGCAAGCGACTGGGCTTCAGCCTGAAAGAGATCGCGGATTATCTTGATCTTTATGGCGCGGATCCCACCCAGGCAGAGCAGATCAAGATGCTTCTGGAACGCGTTCGGGAACGGATTTCTGACCTGGAGGAACAGCGTCAGGCACTGGACGTCACATTGGATGAATTGCGCGAAATCGAACATCAGTCGGTTGATGCGCTTAAAGAAAAGGGACTCGATCCGGCCCCGTAACAAGATCCCCGGATCAGAGGAAAGCTCAGGAAGGAAGACAAAGCCATGACCAACGCCGTAATTGCCGGATATGTCCGGTCACCCTTTACCCCGGCCCGTAAAGGGGCCCTTGCCAAGGTTCGTCCTGACGACCTTGCGGCACAGGTCGTCAAAGGTCTGGTCGAAAAGACCGGTATTGACCCCAACGCGATCGAGGATTTGATCCTTGGCTGCGCCTTCCCCGAGGGTGAACAGGGCTTCAACGTTGCCCGCCTGATCACTTTTATCGCTGGCCTGCCGCGTTCTGTTGGTGGTGTGACGGTCAACCGTTTCTGCGGTTCTTCGATGCAGTCGATCCATCAGGCGGCTGGCGCAATTGCGATCGGGGCTGGTGATGTCTTTATCTGTGCCGGCGTTGAAAGCATGACACGGGTTCCGATGATGGGCTTTAACCCGCTGCCCAATCCGGAACTTTATAAAGCCATGCCCGAGGCCTATATGGGCATGGGCGACACGGCCGAAAATGTTGCCGCCAAATACAGCCTGACCCGTGCTGATCAGGAAGCTTTTGCGGTCGAAAGCCACAAACGCGCCGCGAGCGCACAAGCGGCTGGCAAATTCACTGATGAAATCATCCCGATCCAGACCAAGGATGGTGTTGTTTCCGAAGATGGCTGCATCCGCGCAGAAACAACTGCCGAAGGCCTGGCCGACCTCAAACCGGCCTTTAAGGCAGACGGTGTTGTGACTGCTGGGACGTCGTCGCCGCTGACCGATGGTGCGTCGGCTGTTCTGGTGTGCTCCGAAGAATATGCCGCCAAAAACGGCCTGACGCCGATTGCACGCATCAAGTCGGTTGCGGTTGATGGCTGCTTACCGGAAATCATGGGGATTGGCCCGATTGGCGCATCGAAAAAGGCGCTTTCGCGGGCGGGCCTGACCTCGGCCGATATTGATGTCACCGAACTTAACGAGGCCTTCTCGTCCCAGGCCATGGCAAGCATTTCCGATCTGGGTCTGGATGGTGCCAAGGTCAATATTGATGGCGGTGCACTGGCAATTGGTCACCCGCTGGGTGCGACCGGGGCCCGTATCGTTGGCAAGGCCGCCGCAATCCTCAAACGTGATGGCGGCAAATATGCGCTGGCATCCCAGTGCATTGGCGGGGGTCAGGGGATCGCGACCATTCTGGAGGCGATGTAATGACCACCATCAAACAGGTCGCCGTTATTGGCGCCGGTGTTATGGGGGCGGGGATCGCTGCCCATATCGCCAACTCGGGGACACCCGTCCTGCTGCTTGATATCGTGCCCGAAGGGGCCAAAAACCGTAATGCGGTTACCGAGGGCGCGGTTGCCAAGATGCTGAAAACCGACCCGGCACCGTTTATGTCCAAACGGGTTGCCAAGCTGATCACGTGCGGCAATATCGAGGATGACCTTGATAAGATCGCCAAATGTGACTGGGTGATCGAAGCCGTTATTGAACGCCTTGATATCAAGCAGGATCTGTATCGCAAGATTGATGCGGTCCGTGCCAAGGGATCGGTGGTGTCATCAAACACATCGACCATTCCGCTCGCAACCCTGATTGACGGGATGGACGAAAGCTTCGCACAGGACTTCATCATTACCCACTTCTTCAACCCGCCGCGCTATATGCGCCTGCTGGAGCTGGTTGGATCAGGTGTCACCCGCGATGGTGTGATTGATGCAGTTGCCGATTTTGCTGATCGCAAACTGGGCAAGACCTGTGTCACCTGCCATGACGAACCGGGCTTTATCGCCAACCGTCTGGGCGTCTACTGGATTCAGGCCGCCATGGTTGAGGCCATGGACCGCAAACTGACGGTCGAAGAAGCCGACAGCGTCATTGGTCGCCCGTTTGGTATTCCCAAAACCGGCGTCTTTGGCCTGATGGATCTGGTGGGTCTTGATCTGATGCCCCATGTGCAATCAAGCATGGCCGGCCTTCTCGATAAATCCGATCCGTTCCATGCGATCTATCGCGAAAGCGAACTGGTCAGCAAACTGATTGCCGATGGTTATACCGGGCGCAAGGGCAAGGGTGGTTTTTACCGCCTGAACCGCGAAGGTGGTCAGAAGGTCAAGGAATCGGTGGATCTGCAAACCGGTGAATTCGCCAAATCCGAAAAGGCGCGTTTGGGCAGTGTCCGCGCCGCTGGCAAAGATCCGCGCAAGATGATGGAAGCATCTGACAAGGGTGGCCAATATGGCCGCGCTGTCATGGGCAAGACGCTGGCCTATGCGGCCTTTATTGCCGAGGCGGCTGCGAATTCCATCGTCGATGTCGATGATGCGATGAAGCTGGGTTATGCATGGAAAACTGGGCCGTTTGAACTGATTGATGCCATTGGCGTTGATGCCCTGATTTCGATGCTCGAAGAAGACGGCGTTGAAGTCCCGGCATTGCTGAAAAAGGCCGCAGGCAAGTCGTTCTACAAGGTCAAGGATGGTGAGCTTTATTACCTTGGCTTTGATGGCGAATATGCCAAGGTCACCCGCCCGGATGGCGTCATCCTGCTTGAAGATATCAAACGCAAATCCGAACGGGTTGCCGGCAACCGTGCAGCATCGCTTTGGGATATCGGTGATGGCGTTGCCTGCCTTGAATTCCATACCAAGATGAATGCGCTTGATTCCGATGTGCTTGGTGCGATCAAAACGTCGATCCGGACTGTCAAAAAGCAGTTCAAGGCAATGGTCATCTATAACGAAGGCAGCAATTTCTCGGCAGGCGCCAACCTTGGTCTGGCCCTGTTTGCCGCCAATATCGCCGCCTGGCCAGAGATTGAAAACCTCGTTGAAACCGGTCAGGAAACCTACAAGGCGCTGAAATATTCGCCCTTCCCGGTCGTCGGTGCACCTAGCGGCCTGGCCCTGGGTGGCGGGTGTGAGGTCTTACTTCATTGTGATGCGGTTCAGGCACACGGGGAAACCTATATCGGGCTGGTTGAGCCCGGTGTGGGTCTGATCCCGGCCTGGGGCGGTTGCAAGGAAATGATCCGTCGTTGGGCGGAAAATCCCAAATTCGTCAAAGGCCCGATGGCCCCAAGTGCCAAGGCGTTCGAGATCATCTCGGTCGCGACCGTTGCCAAATCGGCGATGGAGGCCAAGGAAAACCTGTTCTTCCGCGAAACTGACGGCATCACCATGAACCGCAACCGTTTGCTGGCCGATGCCAAGGAACGCGCGCTGTCTATGGTCGATGGTTACGAGGCCCCCGAAGAATTCACCTATCGCCTGCCGGGCGAAGCGGCGCGGGTTGCCTTTGAAATGGCGGTCGATGGCTTCCACCGTTTGGGCAAGGCCACCGATTATGACCGCGTGGTTGCCGGTGAACTGGCAAAGGTTCTGGCCGGTGGTGACACCGACGTGACCGAGGAACTTTCCGAAGACGACATTCTTGAACTGGAACGCGAAGGCTTCATGCGTCTGGTCCGTAATGAAGGCACCATGGCCCGGGTTGAGCATATGCTGCTGACCGGCAAGCCGCTGCGAAACTGACCGGTCCGGGAGGAAACAGAAAATGGCTGAATATAAAGCACCCCTGCGCGACATGCGCTTCGTCCTGACCGAGCTGTTTGATTACAGCGATATCAATCAGATGCCCGGTTGCGAGGATTTTACCCCTGATGTGGTCGATGCGGTTCTCGAAGAGGCCGCGAAAGTCTGCGAAGAAGTCCTCTTCCCGATCAACCGGTCGGGCGACGAGGAAGGCTGCAGCTGGGATGACGGCGTCGTCACAACCCCCAAAGGTTTCAAGGAAGCCTACCAGACCTTTGCCGAAGGTGGCTGGACCGGGATTGCCTGTGACCCGAAATATGGCGGTCAGGGCGCGCCGAAATCCATCAATGCGCTGGTCGAGGAAATGATCTGTTCGACCAACCTGTCCTTTGGCATGTATCCGGGTCTGTCCTTTGGCGCCTATGCCGCCCTTCACAGCCACGCATCGGACGAACTCAAGGACAAATTCCTGCCCAAGATGGTCGAAGGCACCTGGTCGGGCACCATGTGTCTGACCGAACCGCATTGCGGCACCGATCTTGGCATCATCAAGACCAAGGCCGAACCCCTTGATGACGGGTCCTATGCAATTTCCGGCACCAAGATTTTCATCTCCGCCGGGGAACATGACCTGACGGAAAACATCATCCATCTGGTTCTGGCCAAGCTGCCTGACGCCCCAAGCGGCACCAAGGGCATTTCGCTGTTCCTTGTCCCGAAATTCATGGTGGGCGATGACGGATCACTTGGGGATCGTAACGCGGTCAAATGCGGTTCCATCGAACACAAGATGGGCATCAAGGCATCATCGACCTGTGTCATGAACTTTGATGGCGCGGTCGGCTATCTGGTCGGTGAACCCCATCAGGGCATGCCCGCCATGTTCACCATGATGAACCAGGAACGCCTTTCGGTTGGTATTCAGGGTCTTGGCCTTGGCGAAGCCGCCTATCAGGGTGCGCGTGCCTATGCCAAGGACCGCCTGCAGGGCCGTGCCCTGACCGGTGCAAAATCCCCCAACCAACCTGCCGATTCCATCATCGTGCATCCCGATGTGCGACGCATGTTGCTGACGGCAAAGGCAACCAATGAAGGCTGCCGGGCGATGGGTATGTGGGTGGCACGCGCACTTGATACTGCCAAACACCACGAAGATCCGGTCAAACGCGAAGAGGCTGACGAATTCGTCCAGCTGATGACCCCGATCGTCAAGGCGCTGTTCACCGACTGGGGCTTTGACAACACCAACCTTGGTGTTCAGGTCTTTGGCGGGCACGGCTATATCCGCGAATGGGGCATGGAACAATATGTCCGTGATGCCCGTATTGCCCAGATTTACGAAGGCACCAACGGCATTCAGGCGCTTGACCTTGTTGGCCGCAAAATGCCGACCAAGGCGGGGCGGTATCTGCGCCGTTTCTTCCATCCCGTGCAGGAATATATCGAAGCCAATGTCTCGAACGGCGAGCTTGGCGAATATGTCCAGCCACTTGCCAAGGCCTTCATGCGCCTGCAACAGGCCACCGGCGAACTGGCCCAGCGCGGGATGAAAAACCCCGATGAAGCCGGTGCTGCCGCCACCGAATTCCTACGTCTGTTTGGTCTGGTTGCCGTCGGCTTCATGTGGGCCCGGATGGCGGAAATCGCACTCGCCAAACAGGGTGATGACGAAGACGGTTTCTATAAGGGCAAGCTGATCACGGCCAAGTTCTATATGGAACGTGTGCTTCCGCAATCAGGTGCCCTGTTCAGCCAGATCATGTCGGGATCCTCGACCATGATGGAACTGGACGAGGAGCTGTTCTGATCATGGCTGTGGGCCGCATGCATAAAGACCCGTCACCCGGATACGGAGCATTGTCGTGAACCTGATTTTCCGACTGATCCGCGTGGTGATCCTGTCCCTGTTGCGGCCCCGCCTGCATCCGCTTGATCCATCGACCCTGCATTTCCGGGCCTGGCCGCTGGATCTCGATATCAATGTGCATATGACCAATTCGCGCTATTTCGCATTGATGGATCTGGGGCGAACCGAACTGATCATGCGTAACGGTATTGCCAGACAGATGATCAAACGCAAATGGCAACCGGTCGTGTCAGGGTCGACCATGCGCTTCAAACGCGCGATCAAGCCGTTTCAGAAATTCAGCATCGAAACGCAGGCGCTCTATTGGGATGAAAAGGGGTTCTATCTTGAACAACGTTTTGTCTCGCACGGCAAAACACTGGCCCTTGGCGTGGTAAAGGCGGTCTTTGTCGGCCCTGATGGCATCGTTGCCCCCGACGTTATCTGTCGGATGGTGGGCGCCGATGAAACGTCCCCTTCCATGCCCGACTGGCTTGCCGGATGGCCCGATATGGAAACCGCGATTGAAGCGCGATTGGCGATTTAACACACACCAGAAACCGGAAAACCGGGACGAATGCGGGAAACCCGCAGAGGAGGAAACACCATGGCATCCGATGACGCTGTATTGCTCTACATCACCGATGCGGTCGCAACCATTACGCTCAACCGCCCGGATCGCTTGAATGCCCTTGATCAGGCAATGGTTAGTGGATTGTCTGCCGCCATGGACAAGATCGAAGCCAACATTTCTGATATCGGGGCTGTCATCATCGAAGGATCAGGCGGCACGTTCATGGCCGGTGGCGATGTGAAGTTCTTCCATCAGGTGTCAAAAGGCCCTGTCGAAGACGCCAGATCCCTGATCGACGCATTGATTGATCGGGTTCATGACATCGTTTTGCGCATCAATGCCCTGCCCCGCCCGGTGATTGCCAAACTTGATGGGGCGGTTGCCGGTTTTGGCATCAGCCTGATGAATGCCTGTGATTTGGCAATTGCCACCGAAGACACCGTTTTCACGCTGGCCTACATCCATATCGGCACCTCGCCCGATGGCGGTGCGACCCATTCGCTCCCCCGATTGGTCGGTATGAAAAAGGCCAAGGAAATCGCCCTGCTTGGTGATCGGTTTGGCGCGGATGAAGCCCTTGATTGCGGCCTGATCAACAAGGTCGTCCCGGCCAATCTGCTGGCATCAGTTACCGCAAAACACGCCACGCGACTGGCGACTGGCCCGCGCGATGCGATTGCGCGCACCAAGGCACTGCTGAATGCCGCCCCCGAGGCCGACCTGCAAACGCAACTGAAAGCCGAAGCCAAATCATTTGGCGATTGCGCCACGAGTGCTGATTTCCGCGAAGGTGTCGCTGCCTTTGTCGAAAAGCGCACGCCACGTTTTGGCAAATCATAAGAAGAATTCAGGGAAGAATTTGATGACGAGTCTTAAAGGCAAAACACTGTTTATCACCGGCGCTTCGCGTGGCATCGGCAAGGAAATTGCCCTGCGTGCGGCCCGCGATGGGGCCAATGTCGCGATCATTGCCAAAACCGATGAACCGCACCCCAAGCTGCCCGGCACCATCCACAGTGCAGCCGCCGAGATCGGGGAAGCTGGTGGCAAGGCCCTGGCCCTTAAAACCGACATTCGCGATGAAGACCAGATTGCCATGGCGGTTGCCAAAACCGTGGAGACGTTTGGCGGGATCGATATCCTGATCAACAATGCCAGCGCGATCAATCTGACCCCGACGCTCGATACCCCGATGAAGCGGTTTGACCTGATGCATCAGGTCAATACCCGTGCGAGCTTTGCCTGCGCACAGGCCTGCCTGCCGCATCTTGTGAAATCGGACAATCCGCACATCCTGACCATGTCACCACCGCCCAACCTGTCGCCGCAGTGGTTTGCCAATCACACGGCCTATACGATTTCAAAATACGGCATGAGCCTGATCACCCTTGGTCTGGCCGCGGAATTTGCCGATCAGGGTGTGGCCGTCAATTCGCTTTGGCCCGTCACGGTGATTGAAACAGCAGCACTGAACATGATCCCCGGCCTTGAACAGGGCCGGGCGCGCACGCCACAAATCCTGGCCGATGCGGCCCATGCGATCCTGACCGCCCCCGCACGTGATGTCACGGGCGGCTTCTTTACCGATGAAAGCGTGTTGGAGGCCATCGGCATCAGCGATTTCGAACACTACAACCTGACACCGGGCAAACCACCCTATCCGGACTTCTTCCTTGAGCTTGACCGCAACGGAAAGAACGATCCGCAGGTTGCAAAACTGCTTACGAAACTGGGCCGCTTTCACAAAGCGGCCTGACCGTCATGGCGCCGGGGAAGTGTGTGCCTCGGCGTCTTGTAGGGGCCTGATTTTACGGCTGTGGATGATCTGCGCTGGAAATCGGGCTCTCTCGCCCGCTGAACTCAACCCGCCCTTTGTGGCGGGTTCTTTTTTTGCCCGAACATCATGGATGCCGCACACATAAAGGCACCGCCACAGGGGAGAATGGCGGTGCCGCCTTCGC
>NZ_DBGS01000124.1:28931-43572 GCF_002295455.1 Thalassospira sp. UBA848
TATGATGAAAAAGCGTGAAGCGAAGGAATGGTTGTTTATCGGAGGTCAGGAAGCGCGACGTTCCAGTGACTGACGCGGCATTTCACACGCGACAAGACTTGGTGTCGGCAACATCATCTGCACCGAAAGCGCCATACTAAGATCGCGGTGGTCGCGTTTGGTATCAAGGAAATGTTCCGACCAGATGCCATCACGGTTGGCCGACAGAAAAGCACAGCGCAGCATGGAAAAACGGTTTGAGCCATGGCAGTCATGTTCACCCGTGACCTCTGCAAACCAACCGGCAATCGCGTCATGGGCGGCTTGATCCAGAATGTCCTGCATGCTGGCCCGATCATTGGCCGCAATGCTGTCTTCTGCCAGTGCCTCACGAAGCGCATTGATCATGCGCTGACTGGCCGGCAGGGCACTGACACCAAACGACCGCAGCCACGCATGTGCCGTATCCTCAATCAGGCGCGTCATCGCCGCCGATTCAAACGCAGCATAGCTGAAACCCTTTGATGCAACGGTCATGTCAGTCATTCGTTTGGCCCTCCGGGCGGTGAACAGTCAGCAGTACTTAACGATTGATTAAGGATAAGGATCGCTGAAAAAACGCGGGATAATTTGCTTGAAACTGGGCGTTTTTGTGGCGTGCAAAATCTTTTTAAAACAACACACTATCTTGACGGCTTCGGGTCCTTGACCTTCACGTGATCGCGCCCTGCCATGATCTGGTCAAGCGGTTTGACCGGCCATGACAGGATCAGGAGTTTTTCATCACGCGTCAGGCTTTCGACACCGAGCCGCGCAAGCTTTTCATAGATGATCCCGATCTCGATCGCGGTCCGCGCATCCGGCTTGCGCGCTGGCAAAAGTGCGGAATGCAGTGCATTGGCATACGGATCTTCGATCAGGCGCAGCAACCCGTCTTTGACATCATCGTCACCGCTTTCGGCATTGATGCGGGCCAATGCGCGAAGCTCTTCGGGGCTGTCATTTTCTTCGGGGGTTACAAAAAGCTTCATCCGGCGTGCCGCCTTCCCGATGGCAAGGCTGCTGGAATAATGGGTCAGCCAGGGCGACAGAACCAGACCCGCCAGAATGGGCGACAGCCACCAGAAGAATGCCGTATCCACAAAAACAGCAACCGCCCCCCAGACCAGACCAAGCATGATAATGGCGCGATGGGTTTTAAGGGCTGCCTTGAAAGGCACCCCGGCGTCATCACGTTCCTGCGCATCCCAACCGACCTGATTACCGGTAAGGACCGAAAACACGAACTGCGAATGCAGCATCATCATGATCGGGGCCTGAAGCGCCGAATACAGGGTTTCAAGCAGGCCACTGGCCAGCACCATCACCGCGCCATACTGCTTGCGATCACGCCCCAGACACACCATCAGGATCGAGATGATCTTGGGCGAAACCAGCATGCCGATGGTAAAGACCAGCAACACCAGCATCTCGAACGACCGGTCCACCGGCCATTGCGGGAACATGGTGAACTGACCGGGGAAGAAGCTATAGGTCAGCTGGGTGTTCTGAAGTGTCGCAATCGTCGAGCTTAGCAACAGCAAAAGCCAAAGCGGCGATGACACAAAGCTCATCACCCCCATAAAGAAATGCAGGCGGCTAAGGGGCTTGAAACCGGGCGCAACCATAAGACGCGCGTGTTGCATATTGCCCTGACACCAGCGTCGGTCGCGGATGGCAAAATCAATTAGATTAGGCGGCAATTCTTCCCAACTGCCTTCAAGCTGCGGGATCAGCCAGCATCGCCAACCGGCCTTGCGCATAAAGGCGGCCTCGACGAAATCGTGGCTCAGGATGTGTCCGCCCATCGGCGGCTTGCCAGACAGCACCGGCAGGCCACAGCATTCAATAAAAGCCTTGGTGCGAATAATCGCGTTATGGCCCCAATAGTTCGAACTGCCCATGCACCAGAATGACAGACCCGCCGACATGGTCGGGCCATGCACGCGCGAAATGAATTGCAGAATGCGGGCAAACAGGGTCTGGCGACCGGTCGGCTGCGGCGGACTCTGAATGATCCCGGCATCCGGGTTGTTTTCCATCAGATAGGCCATATTGACCATGGCCTCGCCCGACATGACGCTGTCGGCGTCAAAGACGATCATGTGATCGTAATTTGCCGCATAGGTCTCGCAGAATTCCTTGAGGTTGCCGGACTTGCGTTCGGTGTTCTCAGCCCGGCGGCGGAAGAAAATCTTGCCACGTGCATTCAGATCCGAACACGCCTTAGCCCATGCCATTTCCTCGGCAATCCAGATGTCTGGATCGCGGGTGTCTGACAGGACAAAGAAATGAAACGCGTCAAGCTCGCCAGTTGCGGCCAGACTTTCATAGCTTGCACGCAATCCGGCAAAGACGCGGTTGGGATCTTCGTTATAAACCGGGATCACCACAACGTTCTTCGATCGCAAACGACCCTTGCGCACAATGGGTTTAAGCCGTTTGAGCGTGATCGCATCAAGTTTAAGTCCACGCAAAACCAGTCCAACAATCCCGGTAAAGAAGGACAGCGAAATCCAGGCGAAGTTGATGGTAAAGAACGCCACCACCACCATTTCCATGATGGTCAGCTGATCCGCAGCAAGAACATCGGTCATCAACCACGCCGCATAGGCCGTCGCCGCAATTGATGCCCCGAAAAGGAAGAAACGTCGCGCCCCGACGCCGGGCCCACGCAGTTTCACCGTCGGATCACAAAACGCGTCATCAAACCCGTCTGCGGGCGCAGTTCCTTTGGCTGGGGTGTTGGCGGCTTCTGTCATCTGGCTTGTCCGGGGTTATCTGTTTCTGGCAATGCGCGGTGCCTGATCCAACGGGATCAAAAGGCCCACGGCATGGTCCAGGTCTCGCTCAGGACCGTGTCCTGATAAAGGATGAAGGCCCGAAGGTTGCTTGACGTCGCATCACTGGTATTGACCAGATCAAACATCACGCGCACCCCGCCATTTTCCGGATCGGGCATGATGCGGATATTGCGGACTTCACCCTCGGATGCGCTGATATCAGCGCGCAGTTTTTTGGCATCCTTGATGAAGTAATCCAGATCGCCACCGGCAAAGTTCAAAACAAATCGCGTCCCCGCCAGATCGTCATCATCTTGGGGCGCAAGTCGTTGAATGCGGGTATCGGTAGCCTGTGACATGCCATGCAAACCGGTGCCATCGCGGGTCGCGGTGACACTGTATTCAACCTGCATTTCCCCACCGGCAGCCGGTTTGGTTTCGGGCACCCAATAAGCCACGATATTGTCGTTGGTTTCCGACGGGCTCGGGATTTCGACCAGCTCGATATGGCCCTTGCCCCATTTGCCCTTTGGCGTCACCCAATAGCCCGGCTGCTGGTCAAAGCGCCGTTCCAGATCCTGATAATGATCAAAGTTGCGATCACGCTGCAAAAGACCAAAGCCGATGGGGTTTTCGTCCAAAAACGCGCTCATTTGCAGATGCTCGGGGTTTTCAAGCGGGCGCCAAAGCCATTCGCCGCGCCCGTTATGGATCAAAAGCCCGTCGCTGGAATGCACTTCGCCGCGATAGTCATCAAAAAACCGACGACGCTGTTCGCCAAACAGGAACATGCCATTCAGCGGCGCAATACCGATCTTTTCGACCCCGTCGCGGAAAAACAGATGGGCCTTGATGTCGGCCTGACTGCGCGTACCGGGCGTAATATCAAACTGATAGGCGCCTGTGACGCGCTCGCTATCCAACAGCGCATAAACCGTAATCGTGTCGGCACCATCCGTTGGCTCGACGATCCAGAATTCCCGGAAGACCGGAATTTCCTCGCCCGTCGGACCGGCAAGATCGATCGCAAGACCCCGCGCCATCTGGCCAATCGACTGGCCCTGCCCCTGCAGGCGGAAATAGGACGCGCCAAGGAAACGCGTCAGTTCATCATTGCTGGTGACGTCTGATAACGGATAGCGAAGACGAAATCCGGCATAATTCTGCGTGGTGAAATCATTGCCCGAAAGGCCCGTCTTGCCGAAATCAAACAGTCCGACGGAAAACGGAATGACCTGAACTTCGCCGTCACGCACCAGATTGATGGTCACCGGAACATCATACATGGTCCCCGGGTGAAACAGCTCCAGACTGAAATCGGTCTCGGCCGGGTTAAAGAAGGCGCGCTTGGACTTGAAACGGATCTGTGCGTATTCCTCTGCGCTAAGCGTCGAAAGGGCTTCAGGTAGTTCACGATGCGGGTTTTCGAAAGGCTGTGCAGCCAGATTCCGCGCAAGATCGGTCACCATCGCCGGATCAAACATCACGGGTTTGGAAATATTGGATTGTTTTGGTGCCTCGGACGAGGTTGCTTCCTCGGCCGCGTTTTCGGGTGACGTTTCTACCTGCTCAGGCTGATCGCCTGATGCCGTTTGTTCGGACGGGACGACTGTTGTTGGCGCAGGTGTTGACGCAGGTTTCGGCGTCTCGGCGCTTTGCTCTGCCGGGGCGGGTTCATTTTCCTGTGCATGGATCGATGCCATCCCTGCGACCATGAACATCGCGGATGCGATCGCACCTGCAAAAACACGCCGAAGGGGCAGCGTCATATGCTGCTGAAAATGCTGCGTCATACTCGTATATGCTACCAACCGTTGGATTTTTCCGAACTTATTGGTTGTCGTTGTGCACAGGAAACTGGGCAGGAATGTGTCCTGATCAGGGTAAGAATCCGCAAAGCCACAACCGATCATTTGCCCAAAAGGATTGCTTTAATCCCGGACATGTCATTGGCAAAGCGTCATTTTTGCATGGGCAGCAACCACAAAACGCACTAACGATCCGCTTGACGGAACCACAAATCCGTTTGTCAGATTGCAGATTGACGCGCGCTGTTTTCCGCGCTGGAATCGGCGTGCAATTCACGCGGTGTCATGTTGTGGCGCTGCTGGATGGCGCGGGCAAGTGCGGTTGTACTGCGATAACCGACCTGACCTGCCACCGCCTGCAGTCTTTCGCCTTCGCGCAGCAAACCAAACGCCATATCAAGGCGAATGGTTTGCAAGAAATCACCGGGCGACGTGCCCAGCAATTCGCGAAACCGGGCGGCAAAACTCGCCCGCGACATGCCTGCCGTTTCCGCCTGTCTTTCAACCGACCAATTTTCGCCGGGTTTCTGATGAAGTTCACCCACAACCCGCGCAATGCGCGGGTCGCGAAGTGCTGCAAGAATGCCAGGTCGCACAAGGTTTTGCGCCTGACAATGACGCAACACCATCAGCAACAGCAAATCGACCAAAAGATTGATTGCGGTGCGGTGTCCGGGCTGCGCGCCGTGTGATTCCGAAAACAACTGACCGGTGATGGCCTCAAGCCCGGGGGTTTCGTCAAAGGGCAGAACAAGATATTCCGGCAGGCCGAGCTTGGCCGGGCCAAGACCCGTATCGGGAAAATCCAGATTGGCACAGACCACTTCCGCGCCACGCTCGGGCGTGTCGATATCATGGGGCACGGGACAGCCAAACAGGACAACACCCGGTCGATCAAGAACAACCGTCTTACCCCCGTCAAACAGAACGCGCATGCTGCCACGTTGCAACACATGCAGCATCCCTTGCTGCCGGGATGGCAGGTCCGGTCTTCCCTGATGATGACTGCTGCCACAATGGGTTCCGGCAAAAATCACATCGCCACGCGGATGGTTTCCGGCAAACAGATCGGACAGGACATCCTTCTCAGACGAATTGCGTGCTTCCTCAGACAACAAGTCACTTCTCCGGCGATAGGCTGTTTTCAGATTTCAAGACGCCCTCTTGATGAACCAGTTCCGTGATCGCCTGCCAGTAAACACCCGGTGATCACCCCGTGAAGGAGATGAAAAGATGACCAAACGTTCTAGCTTCTTGCATTCCGCCGCCCTGGCCGCTGTCCTGGGTATTTCTGCAGTCGGCACCATTGTGGCAACCACCGCACCGGCAACGGCTGCTCAGGAAGTCAACATTGTTGATGGCTACGCCCTGCAGGGTTTTGACCCGGTTGCCTACTTTACCGTGGGTGCCCCGACCCCGGGCAACTCCGAATTCAAGGCAGAGCATGGCGGCGCGACCTATCGCTTTGCCAGCGCTGAAAACCGTGACCTGTTTAACGCCGACCCGGAAAAATACGCACCACAGTATGGCGGGTTCTGCGCCTTTGGTGCGGCAATGGGCCGCAAATTCGGCGCCGATCCGCAGGCATGGCGCATCGTTGACGACAAGCTTTATCTGAACCTGAACAAGGAAATCCAGAAACGTTGGATTGCTGATATCCCGGGCTTCATCCGTGGTGCCGACCACAACTGGGAAATCATCGAGACGATCGAAGACGCCAAACTGGCCGACGAAAAAATGGCCCCCAAAGGTCTGACCATCGGCGCACAATAACCCGGCCCCAGGGTTATTCTATTCCGGTTGTTCTATCCGGGTTCCTCTCTGGCTCCCTGTTGCCCGGTAAGGAAATGGCCGGTCCACAAAAGTGGACCGGCCATATCTTGTTTCAGATGACTGCGAATGCCGATCTGAAAGCAAACCCGTCAGTATCCTACAGCACAACCATCCTTGCGCGGGTCCGAGCCGGCAACGTACCCGGCATCGGTTTTGGCAATCAGCTGCGCGCCGCCAAATCCGAAATTGGTGCTGTCAGGCGTCTCGACCTTGATCGCATGGCCCTTGGCCTTAAGCGCCTCAATGACATCTGCACCGACCGAGGTTTCCACGGCAACATTCAGCCCCGAAAGCGCCTGCCAGCGCGGTGCATCAGCCGCAGTTTGCGGATCCTGCCCCCAAAGCTGGGTGCGCAGTGTCATCTGCAAGTGTCCCTGTGCCTGCATCGGGCCACCCATGACGCCAAAGCTCATGACCGGATTGCCATCCAGGCCCATCAGGAAGGCTGGAATGATCGTCTGGAACGGACGCTTGCCGCCCTTGACCAGGTTGGGATGACCGTCTTTCAGGCTAAAGCCGTGACCACGGTTCTGCAGACTGATCGAGGTGCCCGGCACCACAACGCCAGAACCAAAGCCCATATAGTTGGACTGAATGAATGACACCATCATGCCGTTTTCATCCGCCGCACTGACATAGACCGTACCGCCATGTTTGGGGGCACCGGCCTTGAAATCCTGTGCCTTGTTGGCATCAATCAATGCCGCGCGGGATTTCAGATAATCATCGGACAGCAGATGCTCGACCGTGACATCGGTCATGTAATCGAGATCGGCGACATATTCTCGCATATCGGCAAAGGCCAGTTTCATGGCCTCGATCTCAAGATGAAGTGCCTCGACCGAATCCGGTTGATAATCGGTAATGTTGGTATGGCGCAGAATACCCAGCGCGATCAGGGCCGAAATGCCCTGGCCGTTTGGCGGTATCTCATGCAGCTTCACTTTGCCAAAGCTTTGCGAAATCGTGCCCACCCAGTCGGCCTTGTGATTACCAAGGTCCTCTTCCGACAGGGCCGCGCCATGTTCCTTGGCAAAGGCGGCAATCTTGCCTGCCAGTTTGCCGCGATAGAAACTCTCGCCCTTGGTTTCGGCAATATCGATCAGGCTTTCGGCCGCGGCCTTATTCACAAACAGCTCGCCCGCCTTGGGCGCCGTGCCGCCCGGCAGGAACGCCTCGGCAAAGCCCGGCTGTTTGCCAAGCAAATCACCGCCCTTTTCCCAAAGAGTGGCGATGATTGGCGATACGGCAAAACCGCGGGTCGCATATTCGATGGCCGGTTCGAACAGTTTTTCGAACGGAAGCTTGCCAAACTTGGCGGAGATTTCCTGCCACGCGGATACAGCACCCGGCGTGGTGACGGCTTCCCAGCCACGCTGTGGCATGGCATCAGCTCCGGCAAAGCGTTCCGGGCTCCAGTCAGCTGGCGCACGGCCCGATGCGTTCAGACCATGCAGTTCCTTGCCATCCCAGATGATCGCATAGGCATCCGATCCAAGTCCGTTTCCGGTCGGCTCGACCACGGTGAGCGCAATCGCCGATGCAAGCGCCGCGTCGGCGGCATTGCCGCCCGCCAGCAACATGCGCAAGCCTGCCTGGGCGGCAAGCGGTTGGGATGTTGAAACCATATTGCGCGCCAGCACCGGAGAGCGGCGTGAGGCATAAAGCGCGTCGTGACGAAGTTTCATGGGTGTCTCCTAATCGCCGTCTTGTTCATCGGTGGCAGGACGGTCTTTTTTGCGCATCTTCAGCACCGAACGCACGCTGAAGATGACTGAAAGAAGGGCAGCCGCCAGCAAAACGGCCGAAATCGGACGGGTAAAGAACACCGTCCAGTCCGCATCACTCATCAATGCGCGGCGCAGGTTGGTTTCGGCAATCGGACCAAGGATCACACCGAGCACCAGCGGTGCAAGCGGGTAATCAAGCGACTTCAATCCATAACCAACAAGACCAATCGCACCAAGCAGATAAAGATCGGTGACCCGGTTATTGAGCGCAAAGGCCCCGATCACACAACAGATCATCACGGTCGGCACAATGAACTGTTTGGGAATGTCGGTCACGCGCAGGAACAGGCGCATCGACAACACACAAACCACAAGCATCATGAGCGACGCGACAACCATGGCAACGAACATGCCATAGGCCAGATCCGCATTGTCCATGATCAGGCGCGGGCCAACCGAAATGCCATGCACCATCAATGCCGCCATCAGGATGGCATCAACTGCAGAGCCCGGAATACCAAGCGCAATCATCGGAATAAGCCCACCACCGGCCGTGGCAGAGTTCCCGGCCTCGGAGGCGATCACGCCATCGGGGGTGCCTTTACCGAATTCTTCGGGTTTTTTCGAGCCACGCTTGGCCTGATCGTATGCCAGCAAGTTCGCAATCGAGCCACCAGCCCCCGGAAGCGCACCGATAAACACACCAATCAGCGAAGAACGCACAAGATTGACCGGACGCATCAGGACTTCGCGCATGACAGCCCATGTCTTGAATTCGATAACATCGGGAATAAGCGCATCACTGCCCTTGCCTTTGCCATGACCCTCAACTTCGCTCATCAACTGGCTGATGGCAAAGATACCGATCAGGACAACAAGGAACGGCAGCCCCGGCATCAAAAGATCACTGTCAAAGGTCAGACGCGGGCGTCCCATCATCGGATCCGGGCCGATGGTTGCAAGGCCCAGACCAATCACCCCGGCAATCAAACCGCGCATCAGCGAATTGCCCACAAGGCTTGCGACAATGGTCAGCGCAAACACGATCAAAGAGAAATATTCCCAGGGCCCCAGTTTGACCGCCAAAAGCGCCAGTGGCGGGGCAGCGACAATCAGAACAATGGTGGAAATGACCGTCCCGAAGAACGATGACCACACACCAAGCGAAAGCGCCCGTCCCGGCTCGCCGCCGCGCGCCATCGGATAGGCATCGAACGTGGTTGCGACTGAACTTGGTGTACCGGGAATCCCCAGAAGGGCGGCACTGATCAGCCCGCCGGTATAACCGCCGACATAAACCGACAACATCACCGAAACACCTTGCAACGGATCCATCGCAAAGGTCAGTGGCAATGTCAGGATAATCGCCATTGTCACGGTAAAGCCCGGAATGGCGGCTGCCACGATCCCGGCAATTGAACCGATCAGCATGTAGATCAAGGTGTCAAAGGCGAACACCTGATGGGCACCGGAAATAAATGCGTCCAACATGATCGTAAACTTTACTTAGGCCGCGAACAGTACGCCACGCGGAAGAAACACGTTAAAGACCTCGGCAAACAGGATGTTCAAACCAACCGAGAAAATCAGGGCGGCGATGATCGACTGTATGAGGGTCTTTTTCGAAATACCGGCAATCAGAAGCTGGGTAATCAACAGGAAGACAAAAGTTGCCAACGAGAACCCGGCAACCGGCAGTGCAAGCAGATAGACAACCAGCAAGCCAAACATCGCAAATGAAATGCGACGTGCCTTGACCCACTGACCGAATGCATGTGCAAGGCCATCAAGATGACCGGCCTTTCGGATATCAAGAACCGCACGCACAGATGCGATCAGGCACAAGACAGCCAGAACCGCAAAAACCAGCTTCGGGAAAGATCCTGCGCCCAGCGGCTCCCACCGTGACGTCGGCAATTCGCCCGCCCGGATCGACAGATAAACCGATCCAAGTCCGAAAACGATATATGAAATCAGCCGTGCGACTTCGGTTTTTGCACGCAAAGCAGCGGATGCCGATGCATCCGCTGCTGCTGATTTCCCGTTCGGGGTCGTCATCCTTCGAGCTTGCCAACCAGACGGTTGACCGTGTCGGACAACTTGCCGAGATAGGTCTTGTATTCTTCCTGGCCAAGGAACATCGGCGCAGAACCAACATTGGTGACCTTGCTGCGGACGTCTTCGCGCTGCATGACCTTTTCGAGATGCGCTTCAAGGGCATCTGCAATTTCCTGCGGCGTTCCCTTCGGCAGAACAACACCACGGGTTACCGCCAGATCAAGATCTTGGCCCAGCTCGCCAAAGGTCGGAACGTCCGGGGCTTCTTCGGTGCGCTCGGGCATACCAACCGCAGCAAAGACCAGATCACCGTTTTCAACAAACTGACCAGCCGAGGAAACGTCACCGATGGCAACGTCGATATTGCCGCCAACCAGCGCACGAATACGCTGACCGGTGCCTTCATACCCAACATAGGAGAATTCAATATCAAAGGCGTCTTCGATCATCGCCATGTGAAGATGCGGCACGCCTGCAAGGGTCACACCGGCACGCACGGCACCCGGGTTTTCCTTGGCGTAGGCAACCATTTCCTCAAAGTTCGAGAAATTGTCGTTCTTCGAAAGCGTCAGATACTGCGGTGACGAGGTCACCAGCGCGATCGGCATGAAGCTGTCCCAGTTCAGGTCGGTAATGCCCGTCCCGTTGGAAATCAGAAGACCTTCATGAATCTGCGAAACGGTATAGCCATCGGCCGGACGCTTGGCGAATTCGGCCAGACCCACATTGCCACCAACACCGGGCATGTTGATGACCGGGACGGCTTTGCCGGTTTCGTCGGCCAGACCCTGGGCAACGATACGCATCAGCGTGTCACTGCCGCCACCCGGGCCCCACGGGACGATGAATTCGATCGGCTTTTCTGGATAGTCCTGCGCTTGCGCCGGGCCTGCAATGGCCGCGGCCATCAAGCCGGCAGCAACAGCAATCTTGCGGAACATGTGTCTTGCCTCCTGATAACATTCCTGAAGATCGTTGAACCATTACTACTTTGGTTCAATCAAATTGTCGACACATTGTTGGCATTCGCAAACCAATTTCGCAAGCGCAAAATTATATTTACCGGAAAACAAGGATTTTGTTGCACAAAACGATCAAAAATGGATAGTACCACTGATTGATTGATATCAAAATTGGTTTGGATTGGTTTCGATGATTGAAATAGAAGGCACCATGAGCCTGTATTTGGTCTGGGGGGCAGCAATGCTGTTCGCAGGCGTTTTGGGTGGCATCATGGCCGGACTTCTGGGTGTCGGTGGCGGGATCGTCATTGTCCCGGTGCTGTATCACTTTCTCACCACCATGGGTGTGGATGAAAGCTTGCGCATGCAGGTGGCCGTTGCCACGTCGCTCACCACAATCATTGCCACCGCGATTTCATCAACACGCAGCCACTATAAAAAAGGCTCGGTTGATACAGCACTTCTCAAACACTGGGGTCCGGCAATCATTGTCGGCGTGATCCTTGGCACCGCGATTGGCGGATTGGCAGATGGCCGGGTTCTGACCATCGTGTTTGCCGTGGTCGCACTGATCGTGGCTGGCAACATGATCCTGGTAAAAGATCGCGAAACCAACGAGACCAAAAATCCGCCGAAATCGGTTTGGGCCATGCTCGGGGTGATTGCCGGCAGCCTGTCAGCCATGATGGGGATTGGCGGCGGCACCATTTGCGTGCCGGTCCTGAACTTCCTTGGCTATGACATTCGCCGCGCGGTTGGCACAGCAGCGGCAATTGGTCTGATCATTGCGCTGCCCGGCACCATTGGTTACGCCATGTCGGGGATCGGCGTTGATGGTCGCCCGCCTTTTTCAATCGGTTATGTCAATGTTCTTGCTGCGGCACTGTTGATCCCGATGACCGTATTATGCGCCCCGATCGGCGCACGCATCGCCCACAGCATTCCGCGCCGGGCCTTGCGCATGTGCTTTGGTTTGTTTTTGGCGATCACATCGCTTCGGATGTTCTACGATCTGCTGAGCTAGAAACTGCAATCAAGCCTGAATGGATTGGGCCTGTTGTTTGATAAACCAAGAGCTTATAACAATAGGTGCAGATTGGTTCGCAAGGGGAAACACCATAAAGGTGCAGAACAACCATGAATGAAATCGCCACACAGACACTGGCGGACAAGCTCAAGGCGGGATTTGCCGAAGGTGAGTTCGTCAAGGATGGTCGGGTCATTGCCGAACGCGCACTCGCCGAACAACTTGATGTCGGTCGCCGTGCCCTGCGCAAGGCCCTTGATCAGCTTGAAAGTGAAGGTCTGATTTGGCGTCGTCAGGGTCAGGGTACCTTTGTTGGCACCCCGCCGACCCCGCGTCTGCGCAAGCTTGAAGGGCTGGCCACTAAAACCAGCCCGTTCGAAATCATGGAAGTCCGCCAGGAAATCGAACCATCCATGGCCCGGTTCGCAGCCCTTCGCGCCTCACAGGGCGATATTGATGCGATGCGCAGCATGGTCGAAAAGGCCGCCAGCGCCACCACACAGGCCGAGTATGAAAAATGGGATGCGGCCTTTCATCAGCGATTGGCCGAATCGGTCAAGAACACCCTGTTTCTGGCGGTGTTCGAAGCCGTTAATGCTGTGCGCCGCGAAGCTGCCTGGGCCCGGCTGCGCGAAAGCAGCCATTCAGATACATTGATCGAAGAATTAAGTGCCCAGCATCGCGACATCATCAACGCGATCGAGCAACGCGACCCCAAACGCGCCGAAGACGCCATGCGCCGCCACCTGTCGGAAGTGGAACATGCGCTTAAACAAACCTGACCTGATTGCCGGGCCTGTTGATCACCTGATGATCAGCCCTGCGGCATAAATTCCGCAAACATGCCGTGATAAGCCTTGATTGGTGGCTTGGCATAGGCCCCGGCTTTGCTGGTGCGAAGCCCCAGAAATGCCATCGCCTCGATCATCTTGACCGCCGCACTGACCCCGTCAATTACCGGTATCCCAAGTTCTTCCTGTAGACGGTTGGCAATGTCGGTCATGCCCGCACATCCGAGAACAATCGCCTCGGCATAATCATCCGCAAGGCAAATCTCTGCCTGCTTTTTAAGGGCTGCGTATGCGTTTTTGGCATTGGCACCCTCGAAATCAAGGGTCCGAACGCCAGCTGCACGGACCACACATTGCGAAGACGCCCCATACTTCGCCACCAGATGCTCCAGCGGTCGCACCGAAACCGCCATCGGGGTCACAATCGCAAAGCGCGATGAAACCGCAGCCGCCATCCGCATTGCGGCCTCACAAAGCCCCAGAACAGGCGCCGTCGTCATGCAGCGGGCGGCATCCACGCCGGTATCATCAAAACACGCCACAACATAACCGCCAATCGGATCGGTGTGCTGTTCAGGTGCAGCTTCGAGTTCGCGAATAACCGACAACAACCCGACACTGGCAAAGGCTTCGTCGTAATAGCCTTCGATACTGTCGGGCCCGAAACGCGGGTTAAGGGCAAGAACTTCGGTCGATGCGCCCACAATGTTCCGGGCCTGCGAGCCGACCTTTGTGGTAAAGCCGGTCGACAGGTTGGGGTTGATAACGGCGATGCGGCTCATGCTTTTTGTCCTTTGCGACGGCGCATGATCGCAACCGTGCCCAATGCCAGTGCAATCACCAGGAAAGAGAACCCGGTGGTCACCGTGCCCAGTGCATAAAGCACCGGTGTGGTGACGTTGGTTGTCATGCCATAAATCTCAAGCGGCAGGGTATTAAGCGCGCCAGCCGTCATCAAAGTTCGGGCAAATTCATCGTAAGACAGGGTGAACGAGAACATCGCAACCCCGATCAGGCTTGGACCCACCATCGGCAAAACAACATATTGAATGGTTTGCCAGTTGCTTGCGCCCAAATCGCGTGCAGCTTCCTCAAAGGACGGATCAAACCGGTTAAACACCGCAAACATGATCAAAAGCCCGAACGGGAACGTCCATGTCAGATGCGCCCCAAGGGCCGAGGTAAACCATTGCGGTTGCCATTCAACAATATTGAACAACAGACCAATACCCAACGAAATCAGGATGGACGGCACGATCAAACTGGCAATCGCCAGATAAAAGATCACGCTGTCGCCCCGAAACCGCTTGCGGAAGGCAAGACCGGCCATGAAGGACACGACCACCGTCACCATCATGACAATCAGGCCAAGCTTAAGGGATCTGCTGAACGATCCACCAAAGTCACCCACCGCCTGTTGTTCAAACAGATTGCCAAACCAGTGGAACGAAAAGCCGTTCATCGGGAAGGTCAGACCGCCATTCTCGCCCTGGAAGGACAGAATGAAAATCGTCAGCATCGGACCGTAAAGAAACAGCACGAACAGCGCAAAGAAGGCCGCAAGGAAATAGAAGCTGGTCGGACGGCGTTCACGGGTTTTGGAAAACAATGCCATGATCACAGCTCCTTGC